>JACQWW010000047.1 GCA_016209025.1 Elusimicrobiota bacterium
GCAAACCGCGCCCCAGGCCGACAACGCCGAAAGCATCATCCAGGCCCTCACATCAGGCTCGCCTCAAGCCTGCGATGAAGCCGTTGATATCCTGCTCGGCGAAAAACCCGAGATCACTCAAAAATTGATCAATGTCTTAAAAAATTCCAATTCGGCCGGCCGCGAACAGGTGGCCAAATCCCTGGGCCGATTAGGATGCCGCCAGGCAATCCCTATTTTGGTTTCATCCCTGACAAGTCCGGATAAATCGCTTAGGCTGGCCGCGGCTTGGTCACTTTATCGCATCGGCGATCAGGCGATTGTGCCTGATCTCGTTAGAAACCTGAACGACCATGATCCGGAAATACGGCGCTACTTGGTCCATATTTTGGGCGGCATGGGCGATCTGCGGGCCATGCCGCATCTTATCAAGTCCCTTAACGACGCAAGCCCTTTGGTCAGAAAACAGGCTGTCATCGCTTTGATGAGCCTGGAAGGCCAAAATCAAGATGTCGTCAAACAGATAAATAAAGCCCGCAAAGACGCCAATGAACATGTCCGCCGGGTCGCCCGCGAAGCCGTGACTATCTTGAAAGGCGACAAAACCGACTGGAGAATATTTGCCGGCGCAGCCGCCATTCTTGTTGTTTTGCTTGCCGCCGGACTATGGTTCTATAAAAGAAACGAAGTAAAAAAACACGCGCAGTTTCCCTACCTTATTGATTTATCGAACGAAAAAGGCGTCCGTTAAGGGCCCTAACTTAAAAGCGTTTCGATTTTCCTCATTAAGAGCTTAAGATCGGACGATTTTTTGAAACAGCCGCTTGCGCCGTCGGTGAAACTTCTTTCAATGTCCTCGACTTTATAGCGCCGCGCCAGCATCAAAACAGGAATCTTGGGCGCCATTCTATTGGCTTTCATTTCATGAAGCACCAGCCAGCCGTCCATGCGGGGCAGGCCGATATCGAGCATGATAAGATCGGGCTTGAATGTTTTGACATATAACAGCCCTTCGGCGCCGTCATAGGCGGTTTCCGTCTCATAACCCGATGCGGCGCAAGCCTCGGAAAACATATGCGCCTGATCAGGTTCGTCTTCGATGATTAGAATTTTAGGCTTGACAGAACGGGTGCGGGATTTTTTCTCGAAAACTTCGTCCGCCTTATACTCATAGACATAGAATCCGAATTTCTTGTCATAATGGCTTCGGCTGATCTGCGGATTCGGTTTTTCGATTTGTTCCACGGTAAATTGGGATATCCAGACACTGTTGACCGGAGCGTTTTTTTGCAGATAACCGGCCAGATCAATGGCCGACGACGGCAGGAGCTGTAAAGCGGTCTTTTCTTCGCTCGTATCAACATAAACTTTGCCGGTATTGATGCCCAGGCGTATTTTAAACGACGTCTTTAAAAGCTGAGTGCTTTTGTTGAATTGCGGCAGTTTTTGCAGCATTTCAACCGCCGCTTCAACGGCATCCGCGCCGAGAGAATACCTCGACATCACTCCGTCGCCGGTTATGCTGACTACCTGGCCGTTATGCCGCTCGATTATCTCTTCGATCATCTTTTGGTAGGCCAGGAAGCTGAAAATAACGTCCTCTTCCGTCTCGCCCATCTTCATGCCGGTGGAATCAACGACGTCAACGGAAACGAAAGTTGACGTCCTCTGTAAAATGCCGCGAAGCCTGCAATCCAGGGCCCGGCGCCGTATTTCCTGCTGTTCTTCGCCCGCCATCCTATTATTATACTCGGCATGGGCGGTTATTGCCCGTGCCATGCATATTGGCACGGCCATTGCTTTGGACTTCGATTATTTGTTTTTGTTTTTATTGCGTCTTTAAGAAACGCTTGATGTCGTCGTGACTGCCGACAATAAGGAAATAAATGCCGGCGCCTTTCCAGCGAAACAAAACGCGATCCCGAATGGATGATCTTATTTCCCAAATATGATCACGCAAAAATTTTAACCCCAGGCCGGCCGGCGGCGGCATTTTTTGTTCGAAGGCATCAAGAAGCGCTGACAAGGCTTCTTCAATGGCTTGGAGCCGGCGCGCGTCACGCAACGCCTTAAGGCTTCTGAAAAATGAACTTTGACGATGATAATGCAACTAAAGATGTTTTCTCGAATGTGCGAACTTGCGGAAATCTTGAAGAAATTCTTTCCCGCTTTTAAAGGATTTTTCCGGCTGTTCTTGAGCTAGTCTTAACAACTTGTCCCATTCCTCTTGAGTAAAAGTTTCTTCCGGTTCAATTCTGGCTTTCGCTAAAATAACCCGTTCTCCTTGAACCATAAACCCTACCATCTCGCCTTTTTTTTCAATATGCAACGCCGCACGCACTGCTTTAGGCAGCGTAATCTGAAACTTGGCGCCCACTGAACAGCCATAAGCGTGCATATTTCCTCTTATTCTTGGAATTCCTACTTGTAGGATAGCAGGATTATCGTCTAAAGTCAAGGAGGGAAGGATGGGGGGTGAGGGGGTCATTTGAGGATTCCCGATTACGTTGTAAGAGTTGTAAGATAAGCTGTAAGGGTTGCAAGTGTGAGATAAGGGAGGGAAAAGGAATGTTTCCAAGCAGAGTTTTTAACCGTTGGTTAGAAGTCATAAGTCTCATTTTCGTCTGCGCCTATGCGTGCCAGGCAGCCGAACGGAGCTTTAAGCTTGAACTCGGCACTAAGATCGGCGGCAATAAAAAGGTCGTTGAACGGTATTGGAAACCCCGCTCTTTGGAAGTTGACCAAGGTGATCGCGTCACAATTGATCTCACGAACTCCAAAGCCCTTCTTGCCGGCAATATAACCTTTTCTTTGGACGGTTACCCATCCGCCTGGACCAAGGTCAAAATGGGAAAGCATGCCACCGCCGCCTTTGTGGCTGACAAGATAGGCGAGTTTCGCTTTAATTGCAATGTCCCGGGGTGCTCGGCTGGGACACTAACAGTCAAACCCCGGCCTGCAAGCCCCCAGCAAACATTGGTCCCACCGGC
>JACQWW010000048.1 GCA_016209025.1 Elusimicrobiota bacterium
TAAAACTTTATGGCCTGGAAGTTGAAGTCCCCTATCGAGAAGATACGAGGAATAAAGGCGCGGTTAAAGAGGAATAACAAAAAAGATCGTTTGATGGTTATGCTGGCACGAATTTTCAATAAGCAATGTTTTTGCCTTTTACTTTTAATTTGCCTTTTTAATGAAAATGCTAGAGCATGGGTGGCAATTGGTTCTGGAAATTATTCTTATGCCAGCCCACTTGGTTGGTTCGGTTATGAATATGCATGCAATGGCGCCATATATCTCGCAAACGAAATTGGAGGGAGCGGAAAAATCGGAAAAATCCGTTGGAAAAGAAACTATGCCGGGAGTGGACAACGCACTATTGATGGGATTACGATCTATATTCAGCACACGGCACTATCTTTGTTTGGCACGGTTCCATCATGCAGCGACTTGCAGAGCGGATCGTTGGCATGGAGCGGGAGCCTGGACATTTCTAGTTCAGACACAGGGTGGGGTTATCCAGAAATTACGCTGAATTCACCTTTCCAATACAACGGGACCGATAATTTAATTATCAGCGTAAGAGTGCAACAAGGCGCATACACTACGAATCTAGGGCCAAAATACGACGGCACAACAAATAGCTACTTTCCATGCTGCGGTGGCGATTCTAACTTTGTGGGGCAATCATCTATTGACAGCAACCCACCAAGCCTTTCGAAATGGAGCCATAGGCCGGATATTCAAATAGAATTTTTACCGCCAACCGCCCCCTCTAATCCGTCCGCTCAAAAAATAGGCATTTCCAGCATAACTTGGAGTTGGATTGACAATGCTGACAACGAAACAGGTTACAGGATTCGTCAAGTTGCTAATGGGGCAAATCTTTCGGGGGATCTCGCGGCCAATGCCACCTATTGGGCACAGACTGGATTGAACATGAATACGCCACAGCAAGTTTACGTTCAAGCATTTAATGTCGGCAATACGAGCAATTCCGTCAATTCTTCGGTTGTTTACACCTTGGCAGTTCCGCCGACAGCCACTGCCATAACTTCGGTTTTTATCAGTTCTATCAGCATTTCATGGCAGGCCAACAATAATCCTGCCGGCACGATTTTCATAGCTGAAAAATCGGCTGACAATGTTTCTTTTGTCGAACTTTCATCGGGGGCAAATTTATCGGCCATAGCCTTCGGTCTTTTACCAGATGCGACGTATTATTTTCGGGTTAAAGCCCAGAACGGAAATTCGATTGCCACGGACTACGATTTGACAATTTCGACAAAAACTTTGCCGGATACAACACCGCCTTTGGGAGCGCCTACCACGCCTGCGGACTCCGGCGTTTTTAGCGCATCATCAAATTTGACCTTTTCCTGGTTGCAGGGTTCGTCCACTGATGCGGAGTCAGGGATAGCTGGTTTCTATTTCCAAGCGGGCACAAGTCCGGGTTTGGGGAATCTTTTTGATGGAGATGCCGGAAATGTTTTGACCAAAACGGTTTCCGGCGCGGTGGAGGGGCAGGCCTATTATGCCCGGGTAAGAGCAAAAAACGGGGCTGGGCTTTATGGAGATTGGTCCGGCAATTCGGACGGGATAACCGTGGATTTGACGCCGCCGGCAGCGCCGACGGCCATAACATCCGCTTCCCATCCAGACCCCACAAAAGAATACCCAGTGGCCACGCCTGTTTTTGCCGTCTCCGGTCCGAGCGGCGATCTATCCGGCATCGCCGGGTATTACTGGAAAATTGACGCCACGAGTGGGACCGTACCCACATCGGCGGACGCTTTTGCCGCGAGCGGAACGGCAATTACCAGCGGCCTTTTGGCGGACGGAACATGGTATTTTCATGTGGTTGCCAAAGACGTGGCAGGGAATGTTGGAACCAGCGCCACGCATTACCAATTCACTGTCAAGACCTCCGTGAATCCGGCGGAGCAAAATGTGTTTGTCTCTGTGGAAGGCGTCCGGGTGGAAATTCCTGCTGGCGCGGTTTCGGCCACAACCCAAATTATTATTCAAGCACCGGCAACTACGCCGCCCGCACCGCCGTCAGCGCCAAATTTTCGCGCCACCCCTGTTGTCCGGGACATTAAATTGGCCGACGGGACCAGGAATTTCCAGAAGGAAATAATCGTAACCCTTCCCTACACGGCAAACGACGCGGCGGGATTGGATGAATCCAGCCTGCGGCTGTTTTTCTACGACGATTCGGGCGGTTATTGGGCTTTGATTGGCAATTCCACGGCGGATACAACCAATAAAACCGTGACAGGCCGGGTGACGCATTTCACCCTCTTTAGAATCATGGAGTACACGCCGGCCGGCGGCGCGGTTTCTGATTTGAGCAACTATCCCAACCCTTTTGCGCCACTTAAAGGCCAGACAACCAGAATACGCTATTCGCTTCAAGCAGAGTCCGAGGTGAGGGTCAGGATTTTCGATCCTTTCGGCGGTCTGGTTTGGGAGCGCACCGTCTCCGCCGGATCAAGCGGGGCCAGGGCCGGGCCTAATGAAATTTCCTGGGACGGCAAAGCCGGAGACGGCCATTGGGCCGCGGCCGGAGGCTATATTTGTCTGGTGGAAACATCCGGTGAAAAAGCCAAAACGAAAATAGGGGTGAAATGAGAAGGGAATCCGATTTTAAAACCTGGATACCGGCTTTCGCCGGTATGACGAGGGAATTTGCCCTGCGACCGGGCTTCGCCAGGCGCAGAACTGCCCACTGGGCCGCCTTGTTAATCTTAGCGGCTTTGCCGTTATCGGCGGCAAAATATGAAGGCGGGATACCGGGGGCGTTTCTGGAACAGGCTTCGGGGGCCAGGGCTTTGGCCATGGGCCGGGCCTTTGGCGCGGTAGCCGAGGGGCCGGGAAGTTTGATCTGGAATCCGGCGGGACTGGGCCGGGCCGCGAGAGACGAATTCGCTTTGAACTATCTTTCTTTGTTTGAAGGCGCCTCTCTTGGGGAGATTTCCTGGGCGTCCAGCTACAAGCGGCCCTTTGGCCTTGGCGCAAGTTTCATCGCCTACAGCTTTCCGGGAATCGTTGTCAGGGACGCCTCAAACAACATAACCGGAGAGACAAAGGACGAAAAAATGGGTTTTCTCTTTGGCGGCGCGGCCGAGCCATGGAAATCCTGGACATTCGGCATGACAACCAAGCTGATACGCCAGAGCATCGGCGGGACAAGCGCCTCGGCCGTTGATTTGGATTTTGGAGTTTTAAAAACCTTCAACCGCTATAGAGCCGGCCTGCAATTCCAGGACATGCTGGAAGCGGGGCTTAAAAGGGAAGGCGGCGAAGACAAATTGCCCAGGGGCGTGAGGGCCGGGGGCGCGGTCCGATTTTTCGGCTCGGCGCTTTTCAGCGCGGACGTTCTTTTGCGCCAAGGCCGGGACCCGGGTTTTAGAGCCGGCCTTGAATATTCCATTTTCAACACGGCTTTTGTCCGGGCGGGTTTTGACGGCTCGCTGCCGAGCATGGGCCTTGGGCTTGCCGTCGGCCGGGTAGGCGTTGATTACGCGGTTCTTTCCAGCGAGGCGCTCGGCCTTTCCCACCGGATGAGCCTCCGCTGGGGTTTTGGGGCGCCGTCCGGGGAAAAGATGCTGGCCCGCGGCCAATGGAAACAGGAATACATTGCCAAGGCTCAAACAAACAAACAAGACAAAAAGCGCCGGCTGCAAGAGAGGGCCGAACAGCTTTACAAAGAAATGGAGGCCCAGGCGCACGCCAAGCAGGCCAAACAGGCGCTCACCGGCCAACAGTGGGAGAAGGCGTTCAATCTGTCAAGCCTGGCCGTCCAGAAAAATCCCGCGAACTCCCAGGCAAAAGAGATTTTAGACAAGTCCCTGGCGGCCATGGAAAGGCTCGGCGTAAAACCGCAGTCAGCCAAGCCGCCCAGATTGTCGGTTCCAAAGGACAGCATTTATTTCCGGGACCCCTTCGGGAAAAACGCCCTGGCCGGCGGCGATTCGGGAGAATTCGGCTTCTTGGTCAAAAACGCGGATGACGCAGGGCCGGCTTTCGGCCTGGAAGCCCATGTTTCCCTGGCCGTCCCTATAAAGGATTTGGACTTTCCCAAAACCATGATTCTCGGCGATGTTTGGAACGCGAAACAGGCCGCGGTGACTATCCCCATCAAGGCCGGGGACGGCCTTGGCAACGGCAAGGCGGAATTCATCATCACTTTCACCGAGGCAGGCCGCAATCCGCCGGACCCGGTCAAGATCGTGGTGGAAACGCGCCGCCAGCTTCGCCCGGACGTGAAAATCCAGGGACTGCCGGAAATTGACGACGGCTCTTACCCGGACCCGGAGCGCGTGGCTTACGGAAACGCGGACGGGCAGATCAATCCCGGGGATCAGATTGAAATAGCGGTGACTTTGGCCAATGCCGGAGAGGGCGAAACCAGGGCAGCCACGGCCAGGATCGTCAAAACCTCAGATGACCGGGACATAGAAATCAAGACGAGTTTAAAGATCCAATCAAGCTATGATCTGGGCAATTTAAAGCCGGGCGAATGGCGCAAGCTTGTCTTTGGTTTAAGAGTGGCCAAGGAATACAAAAGCACCGGGGTCATCCCTCTGGCCCTGGAAGTCGGCGATTCCAGACCGCAGTTCAAAAGGGTCCTGCCGTTAAATCTAAAGGCAGGCCAGGTCTATGCCAAAATCCAAACCGTGGAAGTCCAGGGAGCCGCCCCGGCCGCGGCCGGAATGCCTGTCCTCCCCTCCTTCGGCCAGGAGCAGGGAGCCGCCCCGACCGCGGCCGGCAAGCCTGTCCTGCCCTCCTTCGGCCAGGAGCTTTTGAGCATTCCGGCTTTCAAAACCCCGGAAAGAAAAAACGCTTATGCCGTGGTCATCGGCATTGAAAATTACGCCCTGGCCCTGCCGGCCGCGGACTTCGCCTTGCGCGACGCGCAGGCGGTCCGGGATTATTTTATCCATGCCCTGGCAATACCCCAGAGCAATATAGTTTTGCTTTTAAACGACAAGGCGACCGGCAGCGGCATGACCAAATACCTTGAAACCTGGCTTGCCAACAACGCCGATCAGGAATCCGAGGTTTTTGTCTACTACTCCGGCCACGGCGCGCCCAATGCCGCGACTAAAGAAAGTTACCTGGTTCCTTATGACGGGGATCCGGCTTATCTGGAGAGCACGGGGTATTCCCTTTCCCGGCTCTACCGCAAACTCGAAGAAACCAAGGCCAAAAGAATCCTGGTCGTCATGGACTCCTGCTTTTCCGGGGCCGGCAGCCGCACGGTCCTGGCCAAGGGAACCCGGCCCCTGATTGTTGATCTCAAAAAAGAAGCGCCGGGAACCTCGCGGCTGGCGGTTCTGGCCGCGGCCGGGGGCGAGCAAATCAGCGGGACCTTTGAAGAAAAGCAATTCGGCTTGATGACCTATTACTTTCTTTTGGGCTTGAAGGGCGAGGCCGGGGCAGGCGGGAAAGGAAAGATTTACCTTCACGATCTTTATGATTTTCTAAAAACAAAAGTGAAGAACGAGGCGTGGCGCAAAGGAAACAGAAAGCAGGAACCGGAGCTTCTGTACCGGGAGCCGCGAGAGTGGGAGAAAGAACCGCTGGCGGTGCTCAGATGAAGATTAATGTTTTTTTGACTGCGGCGATGTTGACGATAAACGGCTGCGACTCGGGGACGGATAAAAATCTCAGGGGGCGTTCGGAGCGGATGTTTCAGGAAAAGGGAAGAGAAGCGGCTCACAGAGACGGCGATCTGGCAGAGCCGGAGAAAACAGAAGAAAAGAAGACTGAACCCCTCGCCCTGCCCTCTCCCACAAGGGGAGAGGGAAAGAAAAAAGAGGGTGAACAAAAAGGTCAAAGGATTTATGACTTTGAGGAAGAAGGCTTATGGGTCATGTCTAAGGCGGAAACGCAGTTGGAAGCCCAAAAACATGCCGAGGATGAGGCTTTGAGCAAGGCTTTGCGCAAAGCCGGGGTTGATTCCTACTACGGCTTTAGCGATATCCTGGCCCAGCAAGGCGGCGAAACAACCCAGGCTCTTGCCAGTTACACGGGCACATGGTCCAAAGGAGTCGCTCAAGTGGACGATAGACAAGCGGATTGCAATCGCCGCGAGGACGGCCTTTTTGAATGCCGGGTTAAAATCCGGGGCAGGGTGGTCTTTAATGGCGAGCCTGATCCCGGCTTTGAAATTAAAGCGGACTTAACGCGAAGTCTTCTTAAAGACGGAGAAGAAGTGGCATTTAAGGCCCGGGTCAGCGACGATTCCTACCTGCATGTTTTCAGCGTTGATGAGGAGCAGAATGTTTACCTTGTTTTTCCCAATAAGTTTTTTCCTGACGCAAAGACAGCCGCGGACAAGCCCTTTGAATTTCCCGCCGAAGGCTCGGGGCTTGCCCTGCGGGCGGCGCTGCGCGAGGGAACGAATAAAGCGACTGAGGTTCTACATATCATCGCCGTCAAAGAAAGGCCGCTCTTTAAGCTTGAAGAATTGGGCGAGGAAAGCGTTGGTCCTTATAAAGTTTTGACCCCAGGCAAACTGGGAGAGGTCATGGCAAAACTGGCCAAAATGAAACGAAGCGACTGGACCATGGTGGTTTTGCCGTACCAAATCACGAAGTAAAAGGAGGGAAATATGAACAAATGGAATTTCGTATTGCCGATGGGCGCCGTGCTGCTGGCGGCCTGCGCGGCAACCAGGGTATCCAAGGTCACCGGTGGACCCGAATGGACAATGAAAGGCTCAGGAGCTTTTAAGGATGCCGGAGCCAACGTCTTTTACGGCGTGGGGGTGGCTGACCCCACAATCAAAAGCACGTCGCTGAAAAGGGACGCGGCGGACAACCGGGCCCGGGCCGACCTGCAAAAGGTGTTCAACACCTATACGGCAAGCCTTATGAAAGATTATCAGGGCACGGACGGCCAGCTTGTCGAACAAGCCATTGAAACGGGCGATGGAACCCTTTATGCCCTGGCCAAGCTCGATCTGGAACAATTCAAGAAAGCCATGGAATTGGCAAAGGAAATGGACAGCGCGGCCAAACAATACGTGCGCCAGCGCTCCGACGCTCTTTTTGAGGAACTGGCGAAAGAGGAAAACAAGCATTAGAGCAAGGCCGGATTCCGCCAATTACGAAAACATCAGGGGCCTAATGCCCCAATCGGTATGACGGCCACGCTGTCAGGGCGCAGATAGCCGTAACCGGAGCTGATGATCACGCCGAGAGCGCTTGGCGCGCCGCACTTGGCAATGTCAATACGTTGCGCGAATTTGCGAAGATTCACGGCCGCCTCTTCGACCTCGCCATGGCCCAGTTTGACCTCAAAAGCGGCCCAGCGGCCGTCCGCCGCTTCCACGACGGCATCTATTTCCATTCCCGTGTTGTCTCGATATTGGAGGACTTGGGCGTCTGCGGCTTGGGCGTAGATCCGCAAATCTCTAACCACCAGCGACTCAAAAAGAAAGCCCAGAAGGTTGAGATCTTTCAATAGGCGCTCCGGCGTGGCTCGCAACGCGGCCGCTGCCAATGATGGGTCTACGAAATGCCGTTTGGGCGCGCTCCTTAGCCGCGATTTCGAACGTAGATGGGGCGCCCAAGCGGGCTGATCCTCAATAATCATGAGACGTTCGAGCGCCGTAAGATATTCGCGCGCCGTTTCTTCTTTAATCGGACCGTTCGGTTCGCCCGTGTCCGCGGCGAGCGTGGCGAGCGCGGCGTAGGTTGCCACATTGCGGGCCAGAGAGCGCAGAAACCGCTCCATCTTGCCGGGATCGCGGCGTTTTTGATGGACACGCCCAATGTCAACCCGACGGATCTCATCGAGATAGTCTCGGACCGCTTGCAGGGAATTTCCCAGGCTGTAATCGAGCAGGCCCGGCCAACCTCCGACCACAATACGCTGCGTCACGTCTACGATCGTCAGGCCTGGATCCGGACTGTTGACCACCGGCTTGTCAAGGAGTTTCTTAAGCGACACGGCGCCTGTCGCGTGACCGCTTTCGAACAAAGACATGGGGCGCATATGCAAGCGGGCAATCCGTCCGGCGCCGCCATGGCGCGTGATATCGTCGGCCGGGACAGCGGAGCCGGCGAGGATGAATTGGCCGGGCCGGCCGCGCATATCAATGGCACGGCGAATATGGTTCCAGATGTCCGACGCGGCCTGCCACTCGTCTATGAGGCGGGGCGACTTGCCTTCCAGCACAATAGCCGGATGAACATCAACCGCCCGCCGTGCTGTTTGGTCCACATCCAGCAAGACTTCGCTCGCTGCGATACGCCTTGCGGTTGTGGTCTTGCCGCACGCCTTGGGTCCCTCAACTACGACGGCTCCCGCGGATAATAATCGTTGAATCAGCTCGGCATCTGCTATGCGGTTGCGGTAGCCCATTTTGTTAATAATACCAATGTCTTTGTCAATAATTTAGCAGAAGAACGGTATAATTGCAATAGTTATAAGGGGATAATTGCAACAAAAGTAGAGGAGCTTTTGCAATTTTTATGGGTGGGAAATTAACTTTAAAGTTTTCTGAGCTGGCTTGGCTGAAGAAGCCAAAGGAGCGCGCCCCGGCCCGGCCTGACCGCGGACTCGAACTCCACCAGGGCGGCCGCGCCTTTTTTTAAATCGGTGAATGAATCAGGCTCGCCGGTGAGCATCCTGGCCAAAAGAGCGCTTAGATCAGGCTCATGGCCGACTACGGCTCCGATGGCGCCGGCCTCAAGTTTAGCAAGCCTGGCAAAAACATTCTCAGGGTCGCCCCCCGGCTTTAAATCCTCAAGCTTTTCCAGCTTGACCGAAGGAAAACTCTTAGCCAGAATGTCCGCGGTTTCAAGAGCGCGCGCCAGGGGACTGGAAATAACAATGTTCAGCCTTGAAACAAGCGAAGCCAAGCCCTTAGCTATGCGGCGCATTTTTTGCCGGCCTTTTTCCGTAAGCGGCCGCAATTCGTCGGGTTTCCCCTTTTTGGACCACTGAACGCGCTCGCCAGCCGGAGCGTGCCTGATAATTAAAATTTGCATCAACGCCTCCTTTTTAATCTCCCGTCAAGCGGCGTCCCTTTATACTCGCTTTGAGCGAATTGCTCAAAAAGGGCTTGAGATTGCACGGGTTCCGCCCCGCTTTGGCGGCTGAGCCTTTCATAAGTTCCGTCCGGGCGCAGATCCCAGGCCTTGACATTGTCGGCCAGGCCTTTGGCCAGGATGATCTCGGTGATATAGCGCTTGAGGTCAGGGTCTTTGACGGGAAAAGCCAGTTCGTAGCGGCTGAAAAAATTGCGCGGCATCCAATCGGCGCTGGAAAGATAAAGTTTTTGCCTTTCACCGGTTCCGAAGGAATATATCCGGCTGTGCTCGAGAAACCGGTCAACGACGCTCACCACCCTGATCATTTCGCTCATGCCGCGTATTCCGGCCTTAAGACAGCAAATACCCCTGACCAAAAGATCAATCCTGACGCCGGCGGCTGAGGCATCGTAAAGAGCCTCGATGATGTCCGGATCAACCAGGGAATTCATCTTGGCCGTAATCCGGCCGGAGCCGTCTCTTTTTTGAAACTTGATTTCCTCGTGGATGAGCCTGACGAACTCGTCATGAAGATTCCAGGGCGCGATCAGCAATTCCTTGAATCCTGGAGCTTCCCGGCGCTCAGCCAGGGCGGAAAAATAAAGGCCGGTCTCGCGGCTGATGGCCTCATCCGAGGTCAAAAGCCCCAAATCCGTGTATTGCCTGGCTGTGCCGGGATGATAGTTTCCTGTGCCGAGATGAACATAAACCGTTTGCCCCGTCCCTTCGTTTCGCACCACGCGGGTGATCTTGCTGTGAACCTTGAATCCGCCGAAAGGCTCGACGACTTGGGCGCCGGCCGAGCGCAGTTCGCCGGCCCACTGAAGGTTAGCGGCTTCGTCAAAGCGGGCCTTGATCTCGATATAAACCATGACTTTTTTGCCTTGGCGGGAAGCCTCCTTGAGAGCCTCGATGACTGGGGAGGCTTGGCTGGTGCGGTAAATGGTATGGCTGATTTCCGAAACCGAAGGGTCGCGCGCCGCTTCAAGCAGAAAATTCACCACCGCGTCGAAGGAGTCATAAGGATGGTGAAGAAGAATATCGCGGCTTTTCAGGGTCTCAAAGACGTTTTTTGAACGCAAAAGCCGCGGCGACTGCGGCCTGATCTGGGGATAGCGCAATTTTGAACCGGCCGGAGCTTCAAAGATCCGGCGCAGGGCAGGCAAATCAATCGGCAGATCGAAACGGTAGAGAGCCGCGGAATCAAGCCCCAGTTGAGCCGCCAAAAAAAGAGCCCCTTCGGAATAAGAAGGCGCGTCCACTTCAAGGCGGATCACTTTGGATTCGCCGCGGCGGCGCCTGATGCCTTCTAAAATCTGCTCTTCAAGATCATGCTCTTCGGTCGGACGGTAGCCCAAATCCGCGTCGCGGATGATTTTATAGGGAAAAGCCTCGATCACTTCATGACCCGGCAAAAGATCCACGGCCCTGGCCGCGACCCAGCGGTCAGCCAATGCCCAAACCGCGGTTTTGCCGTCGGCCCCAAGCTCAACCAGGCGGTTTTCCCTCTCGCCGAGATCAATCACCGCGTAGTGGTGCGCAAAACGCACGAAAACATAAATTTTTTGGCTTACGAGAGCCGGCAGAGCCTCGTCCGAGCGGCGCAGGGCGATCCTGGAGCCTGAAAGCCGGGCTTGGATTTCCTGATCATAACTGCCGGTCGGACCGAATTCAACCACCAGGCGCACGCCGTGACGCCCGAGAGTGTCAAGAATGTCGCGGAAGTGCCTGGCTTGCAGAGCCTTCTGACGCAAGGCATGTTCGCGCACTAAAGCCAGAAGCTGGCGCGCGGTCAGCCCGTCGGGATAGCGAAATTTGGGGGTCCGGCCCGCGGTCTTGGCGATTTCCGCAACCCTGACCATGAAAAATTCGTCGAGGTTCGCGCTGACAATAGCGGCGAAGCGCAGGCGCTCCAAGGCAGGAACCGAAGAGTCGGCAGCCTCGCTTAAAACCCGGTCGTTGAAATTAAGCCAGCTTAAATCCCGGTTATAAAGCCGCTGGACAATCGGAGTGCCGCGGCCAGCCGGCTGAAAAGCCTTTGACCCGGAACGAAAATCCTCTAACGGCAGCCATTCATCCATAAGGCAATGGGGTCAGGTCTTCATTTGTCATTTGTTACAACAAACTGTGGCCACCATTTAGTTCCCATCAACAAATGACAAATGAAGACCTGACCCCTTCCCCCAACAAATGAAGACCTGACCCCATTGCCTTATGGATGAATGGCTGCCGTTAGAGGATTTTCGTTCC
>JACQWW010000041.1 GCA_016209025.1 Elusimicrobiota bacterium
CGTAAACACGCCGTCCAAATAAATCCGCAGTCTGGCCTGATTTTTATCCGGCAGCTGCCCCAAGGGCAGGCGCACTTTTTCCCCTGGCCCGGCTCTTCCCCGGTAAACCTGGCGCTCTCCGCCGCGCACCAGCAGTTTTAAAACAACCTCTCTTTGACGGGCCGGTTTTTCAGGAACGCTGTATTCGATCGCGCCGATCATGGCAGAGGGGGAAAGGTTCCTGGCCACGGTCAATTCCAGGATTATTTTTGAAGAAACGTCGCGCTCCCGGTCCAAAATAGTGTCAGGCGCCAGGCTCTGCTTTAAAACAGCGCGGTCAAGGGACCCAGCCGGAACGTTCCAATCCTCATGGATTCTTATCTCAATGGAGTTATCCTTGGCCAAGGCCGCGGCATTGTCCGAATCCTTTCCGGTGAAATCAGGCACGATCAGCCTGTCGGACGGGGGCTCGCCCAAACTGATGACCAGGTTGATCATTTCGCCCTTTTCAGTCAAAGACAAGGGCTTGGGATACTGGTCCACTACGTAACTTTTCGGCTGTTTGAGGGAAAAAATTTCCGTGGTTTCTCCCAAAGCAAGCTGGGATGAACGGATTTCAATCTCCGCCTTTCTAAGCGGCAGACCGATGAGTTCAGGAACGGAGATTTTTTCACTGCCCATGGAAACCACGACCCTGACGATTTTGCCTTCGCGAACCGTGGCGCCGGCCAAAGGATGCTGTTTGATTACCGCGCCGACCGGCATCTGGGGCGCGTATTCCTCGCCTTCTCCGGCCAGAGCCAATCCTGCCGGCGAAAGAACAGCCACGGCCTGATGGATCGTCTTGCCTCTAAGGTCCGGAACGACAACTTCTTTCCTGGCATGGACAATGCTTTGCATCAGCCATTCAAAAGCGCCGTAACTTATCCCGATGACAAGACCAAGCTGGAGAAAAAAAAGCAGGGTTTTGATAACGAAATTTTTCAGCAATTAATAAACAAGTTTCGGAAAATTAGGACCCTTTTGGGCCGAGACTGCCGCCTGGCCCATGGCCTGGGACATGGCCTCAAGCCGGGCCACCCGGGCGGAGAGCGGCGGATGGGTGGAAAACAGACTTAGCAGGCCCTCGCCTTTCAAAGGATTGGCGATAAAAAGGTGGGCGGTGGTGGGATTGGGCTGCCAGCCTGAATAACGCGAAGCCTGGTGAATTTTTACCAAGGCTTGCGACAAAGCCAGGGGATCGTCGGTCAAACGGCCGCCGCCTTTATCCGCTTCATATTCCCGGCTCCTGGAAACAGCCATTTGAATGAGCATGGCGGCCAAAGGCGCCACAATGGCCACCACTAAAAGAGCCAAAGGGTTACCCCCTCTATCGTCGTCGCGGCGTCCGCCGCCGAAATAAGCCCCCCATTGCACGATGCGGGCCAAGGTATAAACAGCCCCGGCTAAAATAGCGGCGATGGTGGCGATTAAAATATCGCGGTGAAGAACATGGCTGATTTCATGAGCCAGAACTCCCCGCAGTTCCCTGGGTGTTAGGATTTGCATGATGCCCTCGGTCACAGCTACAGCTGCGTTTTGCGGGTTGCGTCCCGTGGCAAAAGCATTAGCCATCTGGCCGGGAATGACGTAAACTTTGGGCATGGGGATTTTAGCCCGCTCAGCCAGTTCGCGCACCATTTGAACAAGTTTCGGCTCGTCTTTTTCCGTTACCGGCTTGGCGCGGTACATGGCCAAAACGATCTTGTCCGAAAAGAAAAAGGCGATCAGATTGGAGACGACGGCAAAGCCCAATCCCATCATGATGCCTGATCTGCCGCCGGCCATTTCGCCGAGAAACAAAAGCAAGGCGGTCAAGCCCAGCATTAAGAGAAAAGTTTTCATTTGATTCATGTATACCTCCCGAAAATTACTTCCTCTATATTTTTGATGCGCAAACCCTGCAAAAAGGACCACGCGCTCATGGCCCGGCCCCCTTGCGGCCGGATGTTTTTGACAAACAATTCGCCAGAACCGCATTTTATGAAAAATCCGGCCCCCTTCTCAACGCGGGTTATTTGACCTGGTTTAAAAGCAGATGTTGCGTCGTTCATTTCAACAGCTTTTGCTGAGAGAATCTCAATCGTCCGGCCACCAAGTAAAGTATGACAGCCGGGCCAGGAAATTAAAGCCCTGATCTTTCTTTCGATAACGATCGCATTCTGCGACCAATCAATCAAGCTGTCCGATTTTTCAAGCTTTTTTGAATAAGTAGCCAGGCCTGAATCCTGGGCAATCTTTTCAGCCCAGCCGGATTCGATTTTTTCCACCGCCTCAATCAGCAATTTCGTCCCTATGTCCGTCAAACGGCCAAGAAGCTGCCGGGCATCTTCATCCGGCCCGACCGCGGTCTCCTCCTGCGATAAAATCGGACCGGTGTCCATGCCTTCGTCAAGCCAAAAAATTGTAACGCCGGTTTTTTCATAACCTTCCAAAATTGCGTATTCCACCGGCGTCGGGCCGCGGAGCTTGGGCAACAGGGAAAAATGAACGTTAATGAGACCAAGTTTTGGCGATTCAAGCGCCGGCCGGGGCAGGATTTTTCCATAAGCCACCACCACGCCCAGGTCGGGCTCTAGGCTGTTTAATTGTTTTTGGAAGCCTTCATCCTTGATTTTGGCCGGCTCAAAAATTTTATCAAGGCCGGCTTCAAGGGCCAGGGCTTTGACCGGCGAAGGCATGGTTTTAAGTCCCCGGCCTTGCGGCTGATCAGGTTTGGTTATAACGCCGACAATATCCTTGCGCCGGTTTTTAATCAAGGCGTCAAGATGAACGGCCGCGGTGTGGGGCGTTCCGAAAAAAACGATTCGCATAAGTAAGAGGGATTAGGGGTCAGGTCTTAAGGCAATGGGGTCAGGTCTTCATTTGTCATTTGTTGCAACAAACCCTTTGGCCGCCCTTAAGTCACTACAAACAAATGACAAATGAAGACCTGACCCCATTGCCTTTAATGCCTCGGACTGACCTGCTGTTCCCAAATCGGCTGATAGCGTTTGATTTCCTTTTGCACGCTCATTTTCTGGATGACGGAAAGCCGGTCAATAAAAACCTTGCCGTCGAGATGATCCACTTCGTGCTGAAGGGCGCGGGCCAAAAGGCCGGTCCCCCTGATTTCCCACGGCATGCCTTTTTCGTTATAGGTCAAGACGCGCACCTGGTGGCTGCGGTGGAGCTTTTTATAAAGGCCGGGCAGGGAAAGACAGCCTTCCGGCTCCTCGGCCTTGCCGTCGCTATGGACTATCTTTGGATTGATGAGAATGATTTTTTTAGATTTTC
>JACQWW010000042.1 GCA_016209025.1 Elusimicrobiota bacterium
TACGATGCCCGATTCCCGAAGCGTTGAGGCAAATAGCCAAAGCTCCGGCGGGGATTATTTTCTTTAAAGATTTTTTAATTTTTTGATTAGATTTTTCCGATCGCTGGCGGAGCCATGCCTTGCCTGGTCTTTATCCCTGGATATTTAGGAGTTAGTTCCTGAAATATCGGAAAATTATGGTATACATTCCAAGAACCCTTAAAATAAATCAAAAGCATTCGGTTTTTCTTTTTGGCCCCCGGCAGACGGGGAAAACCCAACTCATTAAAAATTCCGTTTCTTTTGATTTATTTATAGATCTTTTTCGACATGATGAGTTTCTGCGCTACGCTAAAAATCCCTCTATTCTAAGAAAGGAAGTGGCGGCGTTAAATAAAAAACAACCGCTTGTGGTTATTGACGAAATTCAGCGTTGCCCCGATCTTCTTGGAGAGGTTCAGGGTTTGATTGAAAGCGAACTGCGGGCACGTTTTATCCTAACCGGATCAAGCGCCAGGAAATTGAAAAACAAGGGCGTCAATCTTCTGGGCGGCAGGGCCGTTACTTCAAGGCTCCATCCCTTTACCTGCGAAGAATTGGGCGATCGTTTTAATTTAAACGAAAGCCTTCGCTTCGGCGACATTCCGGCCGTTTGTCTTGAAAGCGATCAGGCCGATAAAGCCAGACTGCTCAAAAGCTATGTGGAAACTTACTTTAAGGAGGAAATTCAACAGGAAGCCCTTGTCCGCAACATTCCGGCCTTTGCCAGATTTTTGGAACTGGCGGGTTTTGAAAACGGCAACGTTCTTAATTTTTCAAGCCTCGCCGGGGACGCCGGCGTTGACGCAAAAACCATCCGCGCCTACTTTCAAATTCTGGAAGACACTCTGATCGGATTTTTTCTCGCCCCTTTCACGCGGAGCCGCCGGGCCAAGCTGATCAAGCATCCGAAATTTTTCTTTTTTGACTGCGGCGTCGTCTGCGCGCTTCAAAGAACACTGTCTCAGGAGCTGATTGCCGGCACGCCGCCCTATGGCCGCGCCTTTGAACATCGGATTGTTCTTGAAATCAAACGGCTTTTGGATTACCGCGAAAGGGATTGGGAGCTTAATTTTTTCCGGACCGCCGACGGCGTGGAAGTTGACCTTATTCTGGCGCCTGGCCGGGACATTCGGGCCGTTGAAATCAAATCGAGCGCCATGCCGAGATCAAGCGATCTCGGCGCTTTGAAAAGCTTCAAGCGCAGTTATCCCGAAGCAAAATGCTTTTGCGTTTGCCAGACGCCAAGGAGCTATCGGGACAATGAAATCGAGTTTGTTCCATGGCAGGAATTCCTGAGCCGGCTTTAGGCGCCGGGGGGGACGGAAGGACGTTGTTTAAAGATTTAAAGATCAGACGCAAGAATAGTTTTAAATCGCCGGAAAATATTTAACCCGCTGGATTTTCCGCAAAAAAGCGCTAACCCAAAGCCGCAAGAATATCTTTTTCTCCTGCTGGATTTAAAACAGCGATGATTTTCTTTTGCCATCCGCCCGGCAGAGATTTGAAAATTTTTGTCAATTCGTCTGTCTGCCGACTTTTTAGCACGGCCCGCAAAATTTCCAAGGCTTGCTGACGATCTTTGGCCTTCTTGTCGGCCTTTGTCCTGCGGTTGCTGACAATCAATTTATGGAGCCCGTAATTGATCGGATGGGGCAGAGTCATTTCGATACCTTGGCTCACAACGGCCACGGTGTTATCCAAAAGAAGGGTCAAAAACCGTAGCGGCTGGGCATTGACGCCCAAGTTCCTGATTCTGCGTGGGTCCGATCCGCCCTTGCCTTTTTCGGGAACCAGAAAATCAATGATGAGTTCCGGGTGTTCCAGGCGCATATGACCCTCCCCATACATTCCAACCACAAAACCGAGATCAGCCAGAAGCGAGGGGATGTCCACGCGCGATTTGATTTTGGACGGTGTTGCAATTAAAAAGTCGATGTCTCTGGTGCGAAGGGTGGAAAAATCCTCCGTATCCTTGAAATAATCCCGGTAGAAATAAAAACACCAGCTTCTAATCAACACCATGTTTTGCAATGCCCCGCTTTTATGCAGGCGTTTCAAAACCTCAAAACAAAGCTTAAACGGAGCGTCTTTTTCGTTCATGAAGAGCGTGTTTTATGAATTTAACCTGTTTTTTCAGGTCCTTAAGGAGCTTGAGATACTGGCGGCGTTTTTTGCCGGCCTGCCGATAGACAGCCTTTTCTTTAGGTGAGAGTTTGCCCATATATTTTAGAACGACTTTTCCGTTTTTCCGGAAAACCAGATAATCATATTTACGAGCTTTGATTTCTTTTTGGACAACGCTGCCTTTTGGTAAGGATTCGATTTCCTGCCGATAGCGCGCAATTATACGCAGGGAATTTTGAAGTTCTTCCTTTAAAACGCCGATAATAATAGCCATATGTTTGTTGTCATACAAGCAGTGCTATTGGCGCAAAGCGTATGATAATCTCCTGTTAAGAATAGGTTATCATACAACCTTACATAAATCAATAGAGCGCACAAGATGCGTAGATGCGTAGATTGTGGTATTGAAAATGCGGAGAATATGACCTATAATATCCGCATAGAGTGCGGAGAATGAGCTTATATATCTACCAACAGCCTGATTGGCCAAAATTTTATTGGAATCAAGAAATTCTAACTGCCTCATTGGCTGCGGTGCGCCATCGGCAGGGCCGCCTTCTTGGCCGGATGGAAAGCATTGGTTTTCCCCAACGAAACGAGGCCATGTTGCAGACGCTTACTCTTGACGTGCTTAAGTCCAGCGAGATTGAAGGCGAAATTCTCAACGCGGAACAAGTCCGTTCTTCAATTGCGCGGAGGCTGGGCATCGCCATAGCCGGCCGGGTTGCCGCGGATCGTCTGGTGGACGGCGTGGTGGAGATGACGCTGGAAGCGACTCGCAATTATGACAAGCCGCTGACAGCGGAACGTCTGTTTCACTGGCACACAGCGCTGTTTCCCGCTCAAGCCGGGGAAGCGCCCAAAATAAAAATCGGCTCCTGGCGTGACGATGCTAAAGGCCCGATGCGGGTGGTTTCCGGAGCAATCGGTCGCGAATGTGTGCATTATCAGGCTCCATCGGCCGAGCGCGTGCCCTCTGAGATGGCCTTATTTCTCGATTGGGCGAACCGAACCGGAGATATTGATCCGGTCATTATGGCGGCCGCGGCCCATCTTTGGTTTGTGACGATTCATCCCTTTGATGACGGCAACGGCCGTATTGCCCGCGCCATTGCCGATTGGGCTCTGGCGCGATCTGAAAACAGCTCACAGCGCTTCTATAGCATGTCGGCGCAGATTCGCCGGGAACGCAAGGAATACTATGACGTTCTGGAAAGAACGCAGAAAGGCACACTTGATATTACTGAGTGGATGCAATGGTTTTTGGGTTGCCTTGACCGGGCAATTATCGCAACAGAGGACGCGCTGGCCGCGGTATACCAGAAAGACCGGTTTTGGAAAACCCACGCTCATGTTGCGCTTAATGAACGCCAGCGTCTGATGCTGAATAAACTGTTCGACGGTTTTGAAGGTAAGCTGACTTCGTCCAAATGGGCGAAGCTGACCAAATGCTCCCAGGACACGGCTCAGCGCGACATTTTCGATCTCATTGACAAGGGCGTGCTGGTCAAGGACGGCGCCGGAGGCCGAAGCACCAGTTATTCTTTAAAATGATCAGATGAGCGCAGGCTTGAAGCAGTGATTGGGATTGCGAAAGGCGGCTTATTTCCTGCAACATTGCTTGCGATAATGTTGCGTAAAGAGTTCTACCCCGTTCGGGTCAGCCGTCGAGAGGGCGATGTGGTCGTTCACGAAAAACCGCAATGGCGAATCGACGTTCCGGATATTGTTGAAGGGAAAACAATCGTTGTTATTGACGATATCGCTGACTCTGGGGAAACTTTGGACTTGGTGGCAAAACGAATAAAAGAAAAAAAAGCCAAATCTGTTTTGACGGCTGCGCTGGCAGCCCATACCTGGGCCAAGCCAAAGCCGGATATGGTTGCCATATCATCAGACAAACTTCTTGTGTTTCCCTGGGACCAGAAAGTTTTGGCCAATAATAGTTGGGTGCCGCATCCAGAATTGCAAGCAGCCTCGAAAAAGCAAAATTTGTGAAAAATAAAAACATTTACATAATCGCTGGTCCGAATGGTTCAGGAAAAACAACATTCGCGACCTTGTTTTTACCGGACTACGCGAAATGCCAAAATTTCATAAATGCCGATTTAATTGCCAAAGGATTGGCGCCATTTGAACCGAGCAGCGTGGCAATCAAGGCCGGAAGGCTGGTGTTGCAGCAAATACAGGAATTTGCCCGCCGGGGAATTGATTTTGCTTTTGAGACAACGCTCTCCGGAAAATCTTACGTCAACTTATTTTCTGAATTAAAGACCAAGGGATATGCGCTGCACCTTTTTTTCCTCTGGATACCAAACCCTGAATTGGCCATATCCCGCATTAAGGAAAGAGTCCTGGACGGTGGTCATTATGTGCCATCACGCGATGTGCGGCGGCGTTTTGCTCGCGGGATCAGTAATTTCTTTAATTTATACAGACCATTGCTTGATTCCTGGATGTTGTTTGACAACTCAAGGGCAAAGCCTGTTTTGATAGCGAAGGCCCGCAATGGTCATGTAGAAATTTTGGATGAAAAATTATTCGCTCTGATTAAAAAAACGTGAGGCGATAAATGAAAAGCGTGTCCAGCCAAGGCACTCAAGAACAAGAGGTGAAAGTCCACTAATGGCAAAACTGGAAAGCCATATAGCATCCATGACGGGTAACCCCCGAAGCTCATGGAAAAGCC
>JACQWW010000043.1 GCA_016209025.1 Elusimicrobiota bacterium
ATAACGCCATTGGAGGCCCTGTTTCTCTTGAGCCGGAAGGCCGCCTCCCCAACCAAAGCCTGGGAGAATACCTTGACTACCGCGAACAGCTCCAGGGCTATTTTGATGGCAGGGTCCAAGCCTTGGAAGAGCTTAAAAACCGTGTCATTTCCCGCGCCAGAGACTTGGAGCGCGCTCAAACCAACGCCGACTCCGCCTGGCAGCAAGCCACTCAAATTTTTACCGCAGAAAACCAGGCTCTTATCCGCGAAAGAGACGCCCTTGCCGCGGAACTGCGCCGGATCGGGCTTGATGACGACAATATCCCGGGCATCCGTGTGCCGCAAAGCGATTTTGCCACGCAAGACGGCCGACCGTGGACAGAGGAACAAATCAGGGCTTATCAGCCTCGAATCCTTCAAGCCACCCAGGATAATATCGCCTACTTAAGGCAATTGCGCGACGAAGAATTGGCCGTTAAGCAGGCCAAAGAATCGCTCGTAAACGTCATAAACGAATACAATCGTCTTATGGAGGACCTTTCTATTGTTCTTCCTAATGACCGGACGATCCGAAGCGCGACGGTTGACTGGAATGCCATCAACTCCATCGCTGACCCTGCTATACGTCTGGGAGAAATCCAACGGCTTGAAGATGATTTACAAGAAAGAATCGCCAACGCCCAAAGGCTGGCTGAGAGGGTTCCTGGCCCGCCTCTTGAAGGCTCCTCCGGCATTGTCGGCCTCATTGAGCGTTTTACCTCGGATTCCCCGATCTCCCCAATTTTGGCTCAAAGGCTTGAAGACGCTGATAACTGGCTTGAGTCCCAGGGGATAACCCCCTCATTACAGCGCCAACGCTCGAGCGACGCTTACCTGCGCTTTGGCTCTTATCCCTGGCAGAACCTAGCTGAAGACCCGCAACGCTATTTGGCGCAAAGAAACGGAAACAGCCAAAGCGTTTATGAGCATGATATGTGGGCTTACGGTAATCTGGACGCTTTAAAAAGGCTGGATTTAAGATTTCCCATGGCTTACGGGCCAAGGGACGAGGGAGGAAGGCCGCTGATGGGGCAGGCCGTTGTTCAGGATAACCCCGATACCGTTGATATTAATGAATCTCGTCAAATTTTAGAACCCCTGGTTGTCATTCCGGCGAGAATCGAAGTGCGCAGTCAGCCGGGCAATGAAGAAATCGGCCTTTTTGGCTGGACCAGAGACAATGGAACGCGTTTTCACGCCGGAGTTGATTTCACGGCAACCGGCTTTGGCCGAGATGATCCGGATGAGCCGGGCAATCAGAGAGGAATGGGGCTGCCTGTCGGCTTAAGAAGACGGACAGAGATTATTGAAGTCAGGTATCAATCTCGGGGTCACGGCGCCTATGTCATCCTTCAGGATTCCCAAAATCCTGAAGAATTTTATGTCTTGAGCCATGCCGGAGTGGATGATAATCCAGATCTTGACGGTAAAAGCGGCATCTTGGTCTACGAAGGCGATACCGTCGAGGCCTTCCGCCCCATCATTGTCATGGGCAATTCCGGCAACGCCAATAGATCCGGCCCAGGCGGCACTCCAGAGCCACAGGTGCATGTGGAGAGATATATCATTCCCCAAGACCGCCGTGAGGAAGTCGCCGGCATTATTGATAATATTGACCAGGAACTCGGAAACATGAGCGTCGCGGACAACGAAAACGAGCGCCGGCGGCATGAACAAAGGTTGAAAGGATATCAAGATCGGCTACGAAGTATCATCAATACCCATGCCGGCAACGAAGAAGGCCACCATCAAAATGATGGTTATAGGGATTACGCCGCAGATCCTCTTCAAGAATGAAAAAATTTAACGTGTTTTTTATTTTAAGAAAAGCAATCATAATTTTTTTGTTATTTGAATTTCTTGCACCATCCGTCTCAGCTGATTTATTCTCAGCCGATTCGTCTACAGAGGACAATAATTCATCGTATTATCTTTATAAAACTACAGATACTTTTTGCCAATTTCAGATTGAATTATCTACGGCCATACAGAAACCGAACATTAAATACCTTTTCCAGTCGGATGGAAAAATTATTAAAAGTTTTTCTTGGGGTAAAGAATTCGGCTATAAAACAGGACCTGTTTCAGCTTACCTTTCCATAAAGGCGTATTTTCAATCCGGCAGGGTTGATGAAAAACCAGAAATACCGATTTATAACGCATGTGAAAATGTTTTACCATCACGCACGAAGCGCGGAAAAACCCCAGAAGGATTCGTCTTTAAAGATCATCGGCAATGTGACTCAATATCGAACAAAAGTGACGCAGCCTATTGTGGCGAGGATATGGGTTACATGGTGGACATGCTGTTTCCTCACGAAGTTATTGTTCGTCTATATCAATTTCCTGCTTGCGTTGTAAAACTTGATATTGAGTTGCCAATTATTTTTGAACAAGATCTATTCAAAAAGAATTGCCGTTATCCAGAAAAAGACACGCCTGTTCTTAAAAAGAAAAAACAGGAAATTCGTTCTATGATGCTGCGCACCCTAAACTCCTTTAAATATCTCGGCAAAAATCAAAAACCGAAACTTGAAGGCAAGAAAACAAAATGAGGCGTATCAATGCGAGCCTACGCCAACCAGGAAACCTTAAAAAGGCTTGAAATCAATCGTTCTAGAATGCCATCATTCAAAAAGAGGTGAGCCGATCTTGCAAAGTCAGCTTGGCGTAAAACGAAGACCTGACCCCATTGCCCCTGACCCCTTAATTCCCAAAATTAAGGTTTTACATCTCATCACCAAACTTGAATTCGGGGGGGCCCAGCAAAACACCCTTTACACGGTCGGCCATCTCGACAAAGAGCGCTTTGAAGTTTATCTTGCCTGTGGACGCGGCGGTTATTTGGACGAAAAAGCCGAAAATTTGTCTGAAACCGTCAAGATGGTTTGGCTGCGCTTTTTAAAAAGGCCGATTAGACCATGGTGGGATTTTGCCGCCTTTATCGAACTTATTTTTTGTCTGCGCCGCATTAAACCGGACATCATCCACACCCACTCCTCAAAAGCCGGCATCCTGGGCCGCTGGGCCGCGTGGCTATGCGGCGTTAAGGTCATTGTCCACACTTTTCACGGATTCGGCTTTCATGATTTTCAGCCGGCGCCGGTGCGGCTGACCTTGGCCTTTTCAGAGCGGCTGACGGCTAAAATAACAGCGGCTCTTATTTTCGTCTCAAAGAGCAATATTGAGTACGCCGGGCGCTGGAAAATCAAGGCAAAAACAGCCCCCCTTCTCATTCGAAGCGGTGTTGATCTTGAAGCTATTGACCAAACGGCCGACGAAGTTAGGATTAGAAAAAGAAAAGAGCTCGACATCGCGCCCGATGCGCCCATTATTGTGACGGTGGGCAACCTTAAGCCCCAAAAAAATCCGGAGCATTTTATCGAGCTGTCCCGGCGCCTGCGGGAGCGATGCCCGCAAGCCGTCTTTATTTTTATCGGCGGCTGGGAAGGCAAGGGGGCAAAGGAAAAAATTTTTGCCAACGCCCCGGCCAATCTGAGGTATCTGGGCTGGAGGCAGGATGTCCGCCTGATTTTCAAAGCCGGCGATATTTTTGTTTTAACCAGCCTGTGGGAAGGATTGCCTAGAAGCGCCGTCGAGGCCATGCGAACCGGCCTGCCGGTCGCAGCTTACGCCACGGACGGTCTTCGTGAAGTTATCAAAGAAGGCGACAACGGCTATCTGGCGCCGCCCGGGAATCTCGACTCGCTGGAAAAAAGTCTCAGCCGCCTGCTTGACGACGCCGGCCTGCGCCGCAGGATGGGAAAGTCGGCGCAGGAAAGCATCGGGCCGGAATTCGACATTAACGATATGGTCCGCCGCCAGGAAAAACTGTATGCACAATTAACGGGAATTAGTTAAAATTATAATTGTCTCAGGTCGTCATTCCCGCGTAGGCGGGAATCCAGACCTATGTTCTCACGAGCGACTAGATTCCCGCTTTCGCGGGAATGACGGAGGAAAACATGAACGAACAAGCAATACAAAAAGCAAAAGAACAATTTGGCCGAATCATCGAGGAACAACTAGCGCGTATCGAACGCCTCAAGAAAGCCGAGGATTGGGTTGATTATTCACAAATCAAGCCAGTGATCGTCGGTATTTTAGGAGGCGACGGCATCGGCCCTTATATCGCCAAAGAATCAAAAAGAGCGCTGGAATTCATCCTTAAAGATGAAATCGCCGGCGGCAAAGTCAAAATTAAGGATATCGAAGGCTTGACCATTGAAAACCGGGCCGCCAAAATGAAGCCGATTCCCGACGATGTTTTAGAGGAAATCAAAACCTGCCACGTAACGCTCAAGGGGCCGACCACGACCCCGCGCAAAGGCGACCCCTGGCCGAACATCGAAAGCGCCAATGTCGCCATGAGGAAAGTTTTGGATCTTTTCGCCAATGTCCGGCCGGTCAAGGTGCCGAATTTGGGAATTGACTGGATATTCTTCAGAGAAAACACCGAAGATATGTATATGCTGGGCTCAAACGGCATCGAGGTCACCGACGACATGGCCGTTGACTTTAAAGTCATCACCAACCAGGGCAGTGAACGCATCATCCGAGCCGCTTTCGAATACGCCAGGAAAAACAAACGAAAGCGCGTGACGATCGTCACTAAAGCAAATGTCATTAAAACCACGGACGGCAAATTTCTCAAAGTGGGACAGCAAATCGCCAAAGAATATCCGGGGATTGAATGCGACGACTGGTATATAGACATTATGACCGCCAAACTTCTTGACCCTAAGCGGCGCACCGACTTTCAAGTCGCGGTCCTGCCGAACCTTTACGGCGACATCCTGACGGATGAGGCGGCCGAACTCCAGGGAGGAGTCGGCACAGCCGGCAGCGCCAACATCGGTAAACGCTACTCCATGTTCGAAGCCATCCACGGCTCAGCCCCGCGCATGGTCACCGAAGGCCGGGCTCAATACGCCGATCCTTGCAGTATGATCCGGGCCGCGGCCATGCTCGTCAGGCACATCGGCTATCCTGAAAAGGCGGAAAAGCTGGAGATGGCCCTTGAGATTTGCGGCCAGTTCGAAAAAAAGCTCGTCATTACCGGCCGGTCTTCAGGAGCCACAGGCGAAGATTACACCAACTATCTGATGGAAACCGTTAAAGACGCGAAATTAAGAGATCGTTGGATAAGTTATCAAAAAACAGCCGTCGCCGCTTGAATAGCGCTCCTCTCGCTGTCGTTAAAATAGCCGCGACTTGGGCAATGGGGTCAGGTCTTCATTTGTCATTTGTTACAACAAACTGTGGCCGCCATTTAGTTCTTGCCAATAAATGACAGTCCAGCAGGCAGTCCCTTCAGGAACATCTGGGGCTTTTCCGCGTCAAACCTAAAGGCTTTGACGGACTGATTCGTTATTGGGCAAAAATCAAAAGGCAGGAAGTTTTGCCGCGGATGAAAATTATCGCCGACGAACCCGGTCATCCCCGCGCCAGGCAGGATTACCGCCTTATCGAATTGAAAAACGTCAAAAAACTCAAGCGCCCCATCGCCAACAAGCGCCGCATGCGCGTCACCTTCGGATTCACTTCGCTTGACAAACTTAAATCAGCGCGCGAGGTTAAAGAGCTTTTCGATGTGCCGCCGCTCGAAGAAACAATGGAACAGATTTTAAAAGATATAGGGATAACATATCGCCGGGAATATATCGTCAAGGCCGCGTCCAAAAAACACTACCGCCTCGATTTTGCTTTGATACCCCGCGACAAACATCCGGCGGCCTTCAGCCGACAAGTAAAGCCCGTCGGTATTGAATGCGACGGAAACAAGGCGCACAATAGGCCGGAGCAAAAACTAAAAGACCGGCAAAAAGACAGCGATCTCCAAGCGCTTGGCTGGAAGATTCTTAGGTTCTGTGAGCAAGAAATATTGAAAAAACCCGGCCTTTGCCGGAAAAAAATCGAAACTATGCTGAAATGATCTATCAAACAGAAGACATCATCAATCAAGGAGGAATGAATTTTTCCGGCAATGTCGCCGATCTTGACCAATTAACCCAAGATATTACCAGCCCGCTCGTCAAGATCCCGGCCCCCCTTTTCGCCCAATTCGAAATTTCCATCGGTTCCAAGGATCTCCTTCTTTTAGGTGAAATTAGGGGAATGTTTCAATTGATTTGTTCGCGATGCGCGGAGAATTTCGATCAAAAATTTAAACAAGAGCTTGAAGAGACCTACGCCCTTGACCTGGAAACCGTGGATGTTGGCGAGCAGATCCGCCAGGCCATCGTTTTAGCCTTGCCCTCCAAGCCGCTATGCCGGCAAGATTGCCGGGGGCTTTGCTCGAACTGCGGCGCCAATCAAAATTTTCAAGCGTGCCGATGCCGACCTCCAACCTCCGCTCCATTTGCTAAACTAGAAGATATTCTAAAGGAAGATTAAATATGCCTAATCCAAAGAAAAAACATACCAGGCACCGCACGGGAATAAGACGCGCCTCCAATTGGCGTCTTGAGGTTCCCTTGACTTCAATATGTCCCAATTGCAAGAAACCGAAGCTTCCTCACCGTATGTGCGCAAGCTGCGGTTTTTACGGCGGACGGCTGGTGCTTGCGCCTAAAGCAGAAAAACCGAAAAAAACCGAACAGCGATAAGATAGGCCGCGCTATGACTAAAAATAAAGACTTTATTGCTATTGCTTTGGATGCATTAGGCAGCGATCAAGGGCCTGATCCATTGGTTCAAGGCGGCCTTGAAGCCTTGGCCGGCAATACCCGGCTTGAGCTTGTTCTAGTTCAGTCGCCAGATGCCTTGAACTTCTTAAGAACGGCTCGGTTAATGGGGCGCTCAGCGCCGGATCCACCGCGGCCAGCGTTTACTGGGCGCTCGAAATTCTTGGTCCCTACCCGAATGAAACCATGAAGCCGGCCATTCCCATCCCTTGGCCCCACGCGGACGGATTTACGGTTTTAATTGACGGCGGAGCCACTCCGGACGCCGACGCCCGTCAAATAGCTCATTTTGCCGTGCTGGGCAGCCTTTACGCCAAAATAGTCATCAAGCGCGAAAGGGTGCGCGTCGGCCTTATGTCCATCGGCGAAGAGCGCACCAAGGGGAATTTAAAAATCAAGGAAGCCTACGGGTTAATCAAGGCGGTGCTCGGCAATGAATTCGCCGGCATGGTCGAGGGCCGGGATCTTCCCATGGGCCGGGTGGACGTTGTCGCCTGCGACGCGTTCTTGGGCAATATCATGCTGAAACTCGGCGAGGGTTTTGCCGCCGAAGCGGGCCGGATGCTTAAAAAAAATCTCAACTGGCTCGGCCTCATCGGAGCCTTGCTTATGCTGCCGAGCCTCAAGAAACTCAAAAAACGCCTTTCCTGGGAAGCGGTGGGCGGCGCCCCCCTTTTGGGCGTCAAAGGCAATTTTTTTATCTCTCACGGACGCGCCTCACCCAAGGCAATAAGCAGCGCCCTGAGTCAGTGTCTTTCATTCGCCGCATCCGGCGCCGCCCAAACAATCGAAGCCGAATATCAGAAACATTACGCTCATTTTTTCAATCCCGCGGCGCCCCCCGTCCGTCTTGCTTCCTGACGCTCAAAAGCTTGACGCATCGCTGAAAGAACAGGATGATCGCCGGAAAGCCGGCGCGCCAGATTTAGTTCCCGGCGCACTTCATCGCCGGGGATTTTGTTTTCGGAAACCTGTTTAAGCATCCAGTCGAAATCCAAAGGCTCGCTCCATTTGAATTCGTCAAACGGCGTGGGTTTTCGGGCAAACAACAATGAACGGTCATCCCAATATATAAGGGCCCATTCCTGCCGCGGAAAAAGCAAATGATACGGCGAACGCTCTCCTTTAAGCCAAAAAATGTGTTCAAAAGTTTGAATCACTCCTTCTGAAACCCAATCGCACAAACCGTAATCAGCCTGCGTTTCATTAAGAAAAAGCCTCCAATGCTCCGGACCGCGGTAAAGGGCCTCCTGGGATCGCCAGACCAAAGGGACGCCCGAATAGCGGTTATCAAAGAATGACCGCAAGTTCGGATAAAGCTTCCAGTTGATGTAGCCGCCATAATGCCACGAAGGAAACACCTTGCCTTTAAGGCGGCGCGACTCCATAAAATCAGCGGCTTTTTCCGGCGTAAATTTTCTTGACAAAGGCTTTTGCAAAGCCAAGGGAGCTTCGCGGATAAACGACGGACCGGCCAGGACGATAAGGACGATTATCCATGCCGGACGAATAATTTTTAACATGCAGGGACTCATTGCCGCCAATCCGGGTATCAATCTTTTAGCCAAGCAGGGGAAAGCGGCAATATAAAACATGGGCGCCGCCCGGTTAAGCTTGACGGCAAAAAGGCCGAAAGCCGCGGTCAAGGCCAAATCCCTAATCGTAGATTTGCGTAAAAAACGGTTTCGCGCTTCGATTAATATGACGGCTAGACTGATCAATAAAAAGACCGACACGCAAGCCGTCACGACAGCCTGCCGCCGGCCCTCGGTGGCTATATTAAAGAGGTAGGAAAGTTTTGCCGCAGGCATCATTAAAGGCGCTTCGAAAATTTTCCATCCATATGGATTGATCAAGCAAGCGGCCGCGGCTGTGATCAGACGCAGTCCGCAGGCCGACATCAATTTGCGCCGTCTACGCGCGGAATTTTTCTGAGCCCGCCAAAGCGCGATTAAGAAAACGAAAGCCGCGGCAAACGCCTCGACCGCCAAAAAAACCAAACCGAAAATAAAGCCTCCGTGCATATTGGCCCAGGCTGAAAAAGTCACAACCAGAGCCGGGAAACGGCGCAGACCAGGCGCCTTGACGGCCAGCAAAGCAAGAAACAAATCGGTCCAAATCTCCGGCCGCGGCGGAAAGCGGCTGCGCAGCAGCATGACGGCCGACAAAATCATCAGGGCTGACCAGACAGGGTCCAAGCCCATTTTGCGCAGATACCACCACCAAAGGCCCGCGATAAAAATCAAAACGGCCAAACGCACGATCAGCACGCCGTAATCGCCGGCCAGGCTGAAAGCGCCATAAAAATTTATGGAGCTGAGCCACTCGTTATTGACGTAAGTCCAGGGCGAGCTGACGTAAATGAAAGGATTTTCTTTCGGAAATAAACGGTTTTCCAAAATCCAACGCGCATCAGCCATCTGCCGCCAAAGGTCGTCGGTTAAAAAACGCTGCAACCCCAAAGCCAAAACCGATAGGATCGTCAACCAGAACAAAAATGATTTCGATGAAAATTTCATAAGTAAAAATGTTACCACATGCTAAACCCTTATAATATTACAGCCGGCTGACGGCTGACCCCACTTGACTAAGGGCGCAAATTATTCTTTAAGGTGGACAGGTTCCTTTTTATTAATGGAGGTGGAATTATGCGTCTTAAAGACAAAGTCGCGGTTATCACCGGCGCGGCTCAAGGCATAGGCAAAGCCACGGCCAGGCTTTTTCATGCTGAAGGCGCCAAGCTTATGCTTTGCGATCTGGAAGGAGGCGTCCTTGAATCGGCGGCCAAGGAAGTGTCGGCGGGAAGCAATTCGGTCAATTTTTTGCCTTGCAATGTCGCCAAACGCGAGGAATGCGAGGCGACGATCCAAAAAGCCATCGAGGCTTTCGGGCACGTTGACATCCTGGTCAATAATGCCGGCATCACCAAAGACAATCTCCTGATGCGCATGTCGGATGACGAATGGAATATGGTCATTGACGTGAATTTGAAGGGAGCCTTCAACTTCGCCAAAGCCTGCGTCAGACCGATGATGAAACAACGCTACGGCCGCATCATCAATATCGCCAGCGTCGTCGGTCTTATGGGCAACCCTGGGCAGGCGAATTACTGCGCCAGCAAGGCCGGCTTGATCGGCATGACCAAATCAATGGCCAAAGAGCTCGCCTCAAGAAATATCCTATGCAACGCCATTGCACCCGGTTTTATCAAGACAAGGATGACGGATGTTCTGCCGGAGGAGATCAAAAAAAGCATGCTCAACATGATTTCCATCGGCCGTTTCGGGGAGCCCGATGAAATCGCCAAGGTGTGCCTGTTTTTGGCGTCCGACGACATCAGCTATGTCACCGGTCAGGTGATCAGCGTCAACGGCGGGCTTTATATGTAAAATTTTTTCGTATACAATGGACTAGTCTGAAATCTGAAACAACGGAGGAACTAGAATGGCTGAAACAAACGACATTGAAGCGCGAGTAAAAAAAATCATCGTAGAACAGCTCGGCGTTGACGCCGGCGAAGTCAACATCAATTCGCACTTCGTCAACGACCTCGGCGCGGACTCCCTGGACACCGTGGAGCTGGTGATGGCCCTGGAAGAGGAGTTTAATGCCGAGATCCCCGACGAAGAAGCGGAAAAAATCCAAACAGTGGGACAAGCTGTCGAGTTCATCAAGACGCACGCAAAAAAATAAGCGCCGCGGCTGACGATCGCGTTTGGATTAGGTTGACTTAAATAAGGAGGAGACAGACCCCAGGAAGTCGAACTTTATCCAACTGTTATCAGCGCAGCACCGGGCAGATAAAGCCATGAATGACGGCGCCGTAATTGAAGACCGTTTAAAGCAGCTTGAGCAATCCTTAAGCTGGACCTTCAAGAATTCGCGATTGCTCAAGCTGGCTTTAACGCATAGTTCTTATTGCTCCAACAACATCATAGAAACGTGCAATGAACGGCTTGAATTTTTGGGCGACAGCGTCTTTAATATGCTGACCGCCGAATACCTCTACGGCAAATTCCCCGACTCCGACGAAGGCAGGCTCTCCAAATTAAAATCAATGCTGGTGGCCAAAAAAAGCCTGCTGGAGCTCGCCGAATATCTGGACCTCGATTCGTACATCCTTGTCGGCTCGAAAGACACCTCGCCCGAAAAATCCCTGATGGCGCGCGAGCGCGACAATATACTGGCCAACTGCGCCGAAGCCGTCATCGGCGCCCTTTATTTGGATGCCGGCCTGGAGCCTTGCCGGGATCTGATCATCAAACGCTGGATTTCAAAAAAGAAAAGGCTGGTGATCCGCGATTACAAAAGCCGCCTTCAGGAAGTCATTCAAAAAACATACAAAAAGATTCCGGAATACAAAGTCCGCCAATGCTGGGGGCCGGAACACTCAAAAACGTTCGAAATCGAGGCCCGTTTTGAGGGGAAAATCCTAGGACGGGGGATCGGCAAGAACAAAAAAGAAGCGGAGCAAGTGGCCGCGAAAGAGGCCCTGAGAAACGTCAGGGCGATACTTAAAAAATGAATGCAGGTGTGAAGTGTCAGGCATAAGGTACGGAAAAGACACAAAAATCTTTATGAGTTTCCTCTTTTTTCTTTGCACTTTACACCTGATACCTTACCCTCTCCCGGCTCAGCCAGGAGAGGGCGCCGCTTTCCTTAAAATCGGCATCGGCGCCAGGCCCATTGGTCTTGGCAATGCTTTTACTGCCATTGCCAATGACGTCAATGCCATTCATTGGAATCCCGCAGGGATAGCGCAGCTTCCTCAAAGAGAACTTAGCGCAATGCACGCAGAGCTTTTTGCCGACACAAGATATGACTTCGCCGGCGTGGTTCAGCCTTTAACGAGCGGAGCCTTGGGCTTGAGCCTAGCCTATCTCTCCCACGGCTCTATTGAAGCCAGGGATCAAAACAGACAATCCCAAGGCTCCTTTAAGGCAAGCGACATGGCCACGACATTTTCTTATGCCAGAATCCTTTCTCCCAAATTTCACGGAGGCGCCAATCTCAAGATCATCCGAAGCCAGATCGCTCAATACTCAGCCACGACATTTGCCTTGGACATTGGCAGTCTCTATAATACTCCGATCAAAAGGCTGAAAGCCGGCATTGCTTTGCAAAACCTCGGCCCAGGAATGAAATTCATTAGCACAGTTTCAGCCCTGCCCCTGACCATGGCCACCGGCTTTGGCTACCAGCTTCCCCAAGGACCGATTCTGGCCCTGGATTTCAAATACCGGCCTTACAGCCAAAAAACCAACGTCAGCCTCGGCATGGAATACCCTGTTGCGTCCCTGCTTGTCTTGCGCGCCGGCTACTTGGGCGCCTTGGGCAATGACATTAAACCAGGCGCAAACAAGCTTGGCGACTTTACCGGCCTGGGAACCGGCTTTGGAATCAGGGTCATGGGTGGCCAGTTTGATTACGCTTTTACCCCGATGGGCGAATTGGGCAATAGCCACCGGATGAGCCTGGCGCTTCGGTTTTGATATGGACAAGATCTTGATATTCATCCTCAAAAGGGCCGCTATCTTTTTCTCTCTCTTTACCTTTTTCTCTGCCTCTATTGCAAAAGCCCAGGAACCTTCTCCAGAGCTGGCGTGGATCAAAATCTTTGACATCGGCCCCTACAGTTTTGCCTTCGATGTCGCCGTTGACACACAAGGATTTGCGATCGTGGCAGGATCTGCCTTTTTTCCAGAAAATCTTGGCCCAGAGGATGGGACGCCCGTGTCATCAAGCTTACCCCTGATGGGAACGTGGCATGGGATAAGACATTTGATAGCGGAAATTATGACCACGCCACTGGAATTGATACAGATTCCTTTGGAAATATATATACTGTTGGCCCCAGCAGCTACTTTGAACCGCTCGGTTGCAGGGTATTGAAGTGGGATTCGGACGGAAATATCCTCTGGAATACGGTCGTCAGTTCGGCATCTCTAAGGGTTTTTTGTCATTCTATAGCTGTGGACAACGCCGGCCATGCCTATGCGGTGGGAGAGATAGCAGAGGGCTTCTTACCTTCCGACGTCTACCTTTTCAAGTTAAACAGCGCCGGCGTGCTTGAATGGCAACAACGTATTGACGAAGGCACGATAACAACATATAAAGGTGGCAAACTGCACGTGGAGACTTTTGCAATGGACGCTGCCGTAGACGCGCAGGGCGATCTGGTTCTGGCAGGTTCCCACTTTCAGCAAGAACCGCTTTTTACATACCAAAGTCTCAGGGAATTTATGACCGCAAAGTTCAGCCCAACAGGCCTTTTGAAATTCAAGCAGTTTTTTAAAGCGGATATTGTGCCTTTTAAGGCAGGCATTTCCAGCGAACGTGGATTTGCCACAGGAGTCAGTATTGATCCAAATGACAACATTATGACGGGGGGCGGAGAATGGGTTTCTTCAGATAAGAGTACCGGCTTTCTACAGCGTGGATTCCTCTACGGCAAGCTATCACCTGAAGGCATTCCGTTCATCAAGCAGGTGCATTCTGTGCGCGGTTTTACAGGCAGTTCCGGATCGGATGCAAGCGGCAATTTTTATCTGCCCGGCGCTCCCGATCGTCTTGATATTGCCATTTCCAAAGTGGGGGCCGACGGCACGCTTCTATGGTCAACAACAACCCTGCGGGGTTTAAGCAATGCCGAGGCAACGGGGGCAGACGTAGATCAAGAGGGCAACGTTTATGTGGCCGGCGATCTTGTCCCGACTCAGCCGTCTGCCGGCTCGAAGATTGTCGTGCTCAAGTACCGTCAAGCCGTGGCGCCCAAGGCCACATTGTCCATCCGCCTGGAACCCGAAGAGGTTTTTCCAGGCGGACAAACTCAGATCACCATTCATGCGCTTGATACTTCCAACAATCCTGTGTCAGACCTGGATATTACCCTCACTGCCGAGGCGGTGGCTTTCTCAGGCGGGCATGACCATAATGTCAACAGGCCAATGGGAACATTCTCGGGATCAGGGATCATGTATTCCAGCCCCGCGCATGGCAAGACAGGGCCGGATGGAAAACTTTTTGCGGTTTTCACATCCACCCATTTTGGCGGGTTTGAAACGATCCAGGCGCACGTTACCGACACTCCTGCCGTTTCCACTTCGGCGGCGTTAAATGTGAGGGTGCCGGGATTAGAACCCATGCCTCCTAGCTCCCGCTATAACCTGACTGGCAGCTCTGGATTAGTCAGCGGCAATGTCCGTTGCGCCGGAGAGCCGATCCGGCATTCCCAAAATCATTTTGGGACACAAAGAACGATCGCCACGCTGGAAAGCATTATTTTGGAGTATGAAGATTTTCTTTTTGATCTTAACGCTGTTTCTTTGCCTATTCCTGGACCGATCGCAATCCATAAGCTTGGCATTAATAACATGAGTCTTCCCTACGGAGGCCTCTTTGACATCTGCTCAGATTGGAATCCGCCTTACGATGGCTATCATCATGCAGGAACCAGTGTTGATATTGATCCACGTGGGGAGATTTTGGAAAGACCGGGGGAAATGATGGCGATATATCCTCCTGCATTGGAAGATATTATTGCCACCCGGTTTGTTGGTGTCAAACGTAAAAAAGAGAAGGAGGCGGAGTTCCATTATGAATTTTTACCTTAAATATTGTTTTTTATTTTTTCTTTTTCCCTATGCTCTTTTTGGGCAATCGCTCCCCCAGCCGCTTCATTCTGCTAGTGTGGAGTTAAGTGTTGCTTTAAATGCCGCAACAGAAATTTTTACCTATATCTATACAGTAGCCAACCCTTCCTCAAATACAAGTTCTATAAATTCCTGTGATATTGATATCAAAAAATCAGAAAACAGCATTGATTTTTCTGATGAAGGATTGCAGAATTTTGATACTAGAGGTGGAAAACGGAGCTATGAACGGATAACAAAAGAATTTAAGGGCCAATTTCTTACCATGAGAGCCTTTCGTGTCGTCTTGCCACCTTCTTATATTTGGCTACCCGGTTTTTCCAATGCCCTTCGAGTTGGTTGGTTAACGAGGGTGGATAGTCAAATTCAACCTAGCCAATCTGTTTCTGGTTTCAAGTTACAAAGTCGAGGTTTGCCTGGAGTTCGAGACTGCGAAGCAAGACCGTATTTAAATTTTGATGACCTTCCCGACGAAATAGCCGAGGATGCAGAAAAGGCTTATCAGTTTAGATTATCCTTGTCCTTCCATGGCAAAACCATTGGCCCCAGTGCCCCCAAGGGCTTGGACCCCGCTTCTTTGCTTGATTACCTCATTGACCAAAAACACCAGGCCAAACAAGCCGGCTGGATTTCAGGCCCTGGCGCTGAAGGCATGGAGAAAAGCCTGGATGCCAAGCTTAACGCCGCCAAGGACGCGGTTGGGCGCGGCCAGAACAACGCCGCCCGCAATCAACTCAAAGCTTTCTTAAACGAAGTCGAAGCCCAAAGGGGAAAGGCTTTGAACAACAATACCTATCTTCTCTTAAAGCTCAATGCGCAATATATTTTGACAAAACTGCCGGAGAAGTCATAAGAAGATTATGAAAACGATCAAGCGAAGAAGCGCTTACGTTTATATTAAAGAGGAACTGCTGGTGCTTTGCGCCTGGGAGTGCAAAAATTATGGCTAAAGCCGCAGGCACTGCAATCAGAAACCTTCCATCTTTCTCTTAAACACATGGCGATGAAGTTAACCGAGAGTAGCCAATTTCAGAAACGTCGGCCCCCCGCGAATGTGGATGAACGACTTCCATCACCTGCCGGAGGCGCAAAACCTTCTGCGGCGCTTGGGGCCATTGCGCGGCCGCAGCAGGATAGGCCGGATGGAAAACTCTTTGCGGTTTTTACCTCTACCCATTTTGGCGGGTTTGAAACGATCCAGGCGCACGTTACCGACACTCCTGCCGTTTCCACTTCGGCGGCGTTAAATGTGAGGGTGCCGGGGCTGGAAGAGATGCAACCCAGTTTTCGTTACAATTTAACCGGAGCGCCTCCGGCCACAACCCATACGACTAACCCCAAATGCCCCGGCAAGGAAATCATGCATTTCCGGAATCATTTTGGCACACCAGGAACTATTGCCGTACTACTTAGCATCATCCTCGTATATGAAGATATCCTCTTTGACCTTGAAGATTTAGAAACGCCGCCCCACAAACTCGGCATCAATGACATGAGCCTGCCCCGAGGAGGGCTCTTCGATATTTGTTCCGATTGGCAGATTCCGCACAGAGGCCACCGTAGAGGCACAAGCGTGGACATTGATCGCAATGGAGAGGTCCTGGTGGAGCCGGGGAGGTTTGTGCCGATATTACTGAAAAAGTTTGATGACGATATAATCAAACCCAAGTTTCCCGAAGTCAAAAAAGAAAAGGAGGTCACGCTTCATTATGAATTCCCTCAATAAATTTTACTGGTTACTTCTTCTGTCACCCTACATTATCATGGCGCAACCCCTGCCGCAACCGTTACGTTATGTAATAATCGAATCTGCCGTCAATTTGGATAAGGCAACAAACGTTTTTACCTATATTTATATTGTCGCAAATCCATCTTCAAATGCTAACCATATATCACACTTTGATATAGACATTAAAAAACAATCTGGCGGTATCGATTTTTCAGATGAGGGTCTGGTAACGGATACTCGTAGCGGCAGAAGGATGTATGAGGACATAAAGAAAGAATTTCCCGGCCAATTCGTTCCTACGGCTGCCTTCCGTCTGAATATACCACCCTTACCCAGAAGCCAGGACTGGCTTCCTGGTTTTGGAGTAAAGCTTATTGTGGGTTGGGGCTCGCGCGAAGGCCGTGAAATGCAGCCCGGCCAATCCGTTTCTGGCTTTAAGCTTCAGAGCCGAGGTCTACCAGGAGTTCGGAATTTCGATGCTAGGCCCTATGTTGACCTAAATCAGCTTCCTGAAGAAATAGCCACGGACGGAGACAGGGTGTTCCAACTGGAGCAATCTCTTGTTTTCCACGGCAAAACCGTCGGCCCCTCTGCTCCAAAAGGTCTCGACCCCGCTTCTTTACTTGATTACCTCATTGACCAAAAGCACCAAGCTAAAGAAGTTGGCTGGATTTCTGGTTCTGGCGTTGAAGGCATCGAGAAAAGCCTTGACGCAAAACTCGAAGCAACTAAGGATGCCGTCTCCCGAGGCCAAACCAACGCCGCCCGCAACCAGCTCAGCGCTTTTATCAATGAGCTCAATGCCCTGTGGGGCAAAAAACTCAATGACAACGCCTATTTTCTCTTGAAGGTAAATGCGGAATTTATCATTTCTAAACTTAGGCCATGATTAAGCAAATAAGAGTCATCCAAAGCATCTGGTTGTTTTTGGCGGTTGGATATTATCCTCTTGTTGCGGCAGATGACCCCGAGTGGGACGTGCGGTTGTTCAAACGCAACGAAAAAATCATGGAGATCGTCCGCGAGAGCTACTATGAATCGTTGAATTCTTCAAGCACTGCGAACTCCAGTCCAAGCAGGCTTTCAACCCAGAACCTTTTGATTCAGGGAGCGGATCCCACGTTTAAGCTTGGGGAGATTTACTGCTATCCGAACCCCGCAAAGCGCCAGAATCCAACCTTTCATATAGAGGTGGGGGTGGCTGACAAGGTGGACCTGCGCCTCTACGACATTTCCGGAGATTTGATTCACGAAATTTCCCTTTCAGGCGATCCTCAAATCATTGATAATGGACAGGGACTTCAATACGCCTATGAATACCCCTGGGACGCCTCAAACATCGGCTCTGGAGTGTATGTTTTTGTCGTTCAATCTTTTAAGGCTAATAAAGAAACGCTGAAAAAAATAGGAAAATGCGTAATTGTAAAGTAAGTAACTAAATAGGAGGTTCGATGCTGCAAACGCTTGATTTGGAATTTACGGAAGAACAAAAGGAGATCGTTAATTTATCCCGCCAATTGGCTGAAAAAAAAATCAAACCCATTCGGATGAAATGCGACGAAGAAGAGCATTTCCCTTGGGAAATCGTTGAAGAGCTCAGGAAAGCCGACCTCTTCGGCGTTTATCTGCCGGCGGAATACGGCGGTTTGGGAGGCGGCAATACGGAACTCTGTCTTGTGACCGAAGAAGTGGCCAAGGTCTGCGGCGGCATTGCTCTGTGCGTCGCCGGCACAGGCTTGGGGACTATTCCAATTCTCCTTATGGGCAGCGAAGAGCAAAAAAAACGCTGGCTGCCTGACTTGGCCGGCGGCAAAAAGCTCGGGGCTTTTGCCATTACCGAGGCTGAGGCAGGCTCTGATGCCACGGCCTTGAAGACCACGGCTAAAAAAGACGGGGATCATTATATCCTCAACGGCAGCAAAAGCTTTATTTCAAACGGCGAGGTGGCTGAAATCTATATTGTTTTTGCCAATGCCAATCCAGCCAAAGGACCCAGGGGCATCACCGCCTTTGTCGTTGACAAAGGCACGCCGGGATTTACCTTCGGCAAAAAGGAACAAAAAATGGGCATTAGGGCCAATCCGACCTATGAACTGTTTTTTGACAATTGCCGGGTTCCGGCCGCCAATGTTTTGGGCGGCGAAGGTTACGGCCTTTTTGTGGCCCAGGCAACCTTTGACTTTTCCCGTCCAGGGGTCGGGGCTCAAGCCATCGGCATTGCCGAAGGCGCTCTTGATGAAGCCATTCATTACATCCGGGTGCGAAAGCAATTCGGCCAGCCTATCATCTCGTTTCAAGCCATCCAGCACATGATCGCGGACTGCGCCACCCGTATCGAAGCGGCGCGCTCGCTTCTTTACAATGTCAACAAAGGTATGGATGTTGTCCTGAAAGAAGCCGTCAGCCGCAGCCTTGCTTCGGGCAAAACGGTTTATCAGGAACTGCGGGGCCTTAAACCGGAACGTTTGACCAAATATTCGGCCATGGTCAAGCTCTTTTGTTCCGACGTGGCCATGCAGGTGACAACGGACTGCGTGCAGATGTGCGGCGGCATCGGCTACATGCGGGACTTTCCTGTTGAAAAATACATGAGGGACGCCAAAGTAACCCAAATCTACGAAGGGACCAGCCAGATGCAGAGAAATGAAATCGCCATGATGATCATCAAAGAATACGCCACCGCAGCCAAGGCCCAGGCCGTCGCTGTTTAATCAAGGAGGCAAGAAGTTTATGCCGCTTAATGTCATCGCCTGCATCAAACAAACGCCCGCGACCGGCGCCATCCAGCTCGATCAAAAGGGGGAAATCGTCACGTCGGCAATGACCTACGGCATCAGCCCGCTTGACGAATACGCTTTGGAGGAGGCATTGCGAATTAAAGAGCGCGTTCCAGGCAGCTGGACCGCGGCCTTGACCATGGGACCTGCCAAGGCCCAGGAAATTCTCCGGGAATCCATAGCCCGCGGCTGCGACGCGGTTTATCACCTTTCGGACGACGCTTTCGAAGGCTCCGATACCTACGCAACGAGCTATATTCTCTCTCAAGGAATCAGAAAAATCATCGCGGAAAAAGGCAAGGTTGATCTTGTCATTTGCGCTAAACAAGCTTCGGACGGCGAAACAGGGCAGGTCGGCCCAGCCATCGCCGCCTGGCTTGACTGGCCGAATGTGTCGTTTGTGAAAAAAATCGAGGAAACGACGGACAAAATTATCCGCGTGGTGCGGATGATGGAAGACGGCCAGGATGTCGTGGAAATGGCTCTTCCGGCGTTGATTTCCGTGGTCAAAGAAATCGCCGAGCCAAGATTGCCGTCTTTAAAAGGAAAAATGGCCGCCAAAAAAGCGGTTATCCCGACGTGGAAAGCGGCTGACATCAGCGCCGACGCCGCCAAAATCGGCCCCGGCGGCAGTCCGACCGTTATTCTTAAAAAAGAATTACCGCCTAAAAGATCAGGCGGAATGAAAATCGACGGAGCCACGGCCCAGGAAAAAGCCAGAAAGCTCGTCGAAAAAATGAAAGAGCTGAAATTGTTGTAAACGACTCTTAAGTTCGTCACACCGGCAAAAGCGGCCAGGGACTCTGGACCCAGCTCCGTCCCCGAAGCTCTGCGGAGCGGGGCCGGTGTCCAGGCGAAGAATCTGGATTCCGGCTTACGCCGGAATGACACAAAAAGGAGCACGACAATGTCTGAAATTGATCTGACTCAATATAAAGGCGTTTGGTGTTTTGGTGAGGTTCGCCACGGCAAGCTCGTCACCCAAACCTATGAACTGCTTACTATTGGAAGCCGAATCGCCAAGGAGCTTAATGAAAAGCTCTCGGTCGTCTTGGTCGGACATAATCTTCAAGGCTGGACCCAAGAACTCTTGGAGGCGGGCGCGGAAAAAATTTACCTCTTGGATCATCCTGAGCTTGAGAATTTTACCGATGAAGCCTATACCAAGGCTCTGGCCGAGCTTGCCGCCAAAGAAAAACCTAATAAAATTCTTATCCCGGCCACGACCGTCGGCCGCTCCATGGCCGGCCGCTTGGCCACTATTCTGCATACCGGCGCCATAGCGGATGTAACCGATTTGACATTGGGACCGGGCACCAACGGAGCCGGGGGCAGGGCATTGAACGCCATTCGGCCGACTTACGGCGGAAATCTTTTTGTCACTGTCCGCTGCGAAAAATGCCGTCCTGAAATCATCACGGTCAGGCCCATGTCGTTTCCTAAAGCCGCCAGGACTCCCGGCAAAATAGGCGAGATCGTCAATGTGCCCATCAATCCTTCAAGCTGGAATTTAAAAACAAAGGTTGTCAGTTACGCTCCCGAGCAATCAAGCGAGCTCGATATTGGTTCAGCCGATAAAATCGTCTCAGGAGGCCGCGGATTGGGCAAACCGGACAACTTCAATTTAGTCCGGTCTCTTGCCAAAGCCCTGGGAGCCGCCGTGGGCTCTTCAAGGCCGCCCGTGGACTCAGGCTGGATACCCTACCGCCACCAGGTGGGACTCACCGGACGGACAGTCAAACCTAAGCTTTATGTTGCCTGCGGCATTTCCGGCCAAATCCAGCACTTGGCCGGCATGGGACAAGCCGACACCATCATCGCCATCAACCGGGACCCCGAATGCCAGTTGATGAAAATGGCGACATTTTCCGTCGAGGCGGACCTCAACGAATTTATCCCGCTGTTAGTTGAAGAAATCGGCAAACAGAAAAATTAATTTTGTAATTATTTAGGTTGTCATTGCGAGCCCCCGACTCCTGTCGGGGCGTGGCAATCTCATAGGCAAGAGGCGCTTTTGAGATTGCTTCGCCCGAGGCTCGCAATGACGGATAGGGGAAGGAGGGTCCGTGGGAACCTTAATCACACTGGGTATTCTTGTCTTTGTCGTCATCGGCTTCATCGCTTACGCCGTCACCATCTATAATGGGTTGGTTGTCGTCAAAAACAACATCCTGAAAGCCTGGGGCAATATTGACGTTCTGCTTAAACAACGTCATGACGAAATTCCGAAACTCATCAAAACCTGCGAAGCCTACATGAAATACGAGAAAGAGACGCTTGCCAAAATCGTCGAGCTGCGCAATTCGGCGGCCGGCAGTCAAGGTGTCGCCGCAAAAGCATCGTCGGAAGGCGAACTGACCGCCGCCCTTCATAAACTTTTCGCCCTGGCTGAAAACTATCCTGACCTGAAAGCTCAAAGCTCTTTTCAACAATTGCAAAACCGCATCACTGACCTTGAAAACCAGATCGCGGACAGACGTGAGTTTTACAACGAATCAGTCAACAATTACAACATCCGCATCCAGTCCATTCCGGACAACATCGTGGCCGGCATAATGGGACTTGCGGCCCAGGAAATGTTCAAGGTTTCCGAAGCGGATCGCCAGGACGTAGATATCAAGATAAACGTTCCGTCATAAAACCATATGAGCCGCAACGGCTCCGACGACATTCATCGCCACCTCCAAAGTCCGCTCAATGGCCATGGGCACGGTGGAATTAGCAGGCGGCGCTGCCATGGCTCAGCCCATTGTGGAGCCAATTTATGAGCAACATTGCGTTTTCTACAAAATCGAAGTTAAAGAAAGGCGTGGCAGCGGCAAATATTCGCGCTGGGTAACGATCCA
>JACQWW010000044.1 GCA_016209025.1 Elusimicrobiota bacterium
TCCCCAAACTGCCTCCCCAGGACTCCAGGCTGGTTCTGGCATGATCAAGGCCAAGGCCGGAGCCGCCGGACTTGCCGTGGGTTCGGCCTTTCTGCCCGATCTTAGACAAGATTTCCGGCGGGCTGCCTTTGCCATTGTCCTGGATTTTGATGACAATTTCTTTGTCATTGCGAGCCACCGCCGAAGGCGGGGGCGTGGCAGTCCAGCAGGCAGTCCCGTGCGGTAGACACGGGGCAATCTCATGAAACGATGAGCCTTTTGCGGCATCAGCGCCGCTCAAACTCACTGTTACCAACCCTTTGTCTTCCAGGGACTCCACCGCATTATTGATCAAATTCGACAGCACCCGTTTAAACTCGGTCGGCTGTATTTTGGCAAAAAGGCCATAGGACGAAGCGTCAAGACTGCCCTCGATTTCAATGCCGATCTTGGAACGGAACTGAAGGCGTTTTTCCGTGATAAGAGGGTCAATAAGGCTGGAAAGAAGTTGAACAGCGGCAGGCTCGGAAACGGTTGAAGGCGCCCCGGCGGCGGTGTTTTTATCGGCGGCCTGGACCTCGCGATGCTTCTCAATTAAATTATTGGCAATGTCGCGAATGCGGCTGGCAGCGCTGCGGACAATGATCCTCTTTTCCTCCGGCAATTGCGATACGTCTTTTAAAACAGAATCCAGCGCAGCCAAAGGCGAGCGGATGTCGTGGGCAACCTGGGCGGCAACTTTGCCTAACTGGGCTAAAAAGTTTTGCTGATACAATGTTTTGTTTTGTTCTGAAATCTTCACAAGCATTTGATTTATTGATTTTGTCAGTGTGCTGATTTCAGCAGGATTGTCTTCATAATCTTGCAGTTGAATGTTGCCATCTTCAGCCAAGGCTATTTTTTTAACGTCCCCAGTAAGCCGAATAACTGGTTTGGGAATCCTGAGCCAGAATTGCCGCATGGCTGAAATCAGACAAAATGCCAAAAAAAGAATAACAGCAATTGCGTAATTTTTCGCGCGATTAACAGCCCGTTTCACTTTTTGCTGGAAAAGCTCGATGCTTGCGTAAAAGGCGCGGTTATCAAGGCCATGCACTAAAACAGCGAAATATCCCGCCTCTTCGTATTCGCCTTGGGAAAAGACGATAGGCAGAAAAATTCTGGTGCGCACCAGATCGTTTACGCTTTTAAACGACCTTACCATGAGCTTGCCTTTCTTTGCGGACTCAAAAATCTCCTGCGCGTCAAAACCAATGCGGGATTTTGAGTCAGCTGTATAACGGATGGGCAGGTCCTGATTTCCCTTATTATTCCAAGCTGCCGTCAACTCTCTAGTTGCCGGATCGTAACCTTTCATGTCCCACAGCTTGGGATGGGCAATGATCCAGCCGTCAGGATCGATTAAATAAGAATAGTCGCCGAGCGCGTATTCAGGGAAAACAACCGGCGCATTCGGATAGCTTTGCAGATGGATGACCGCATCGTAAATATGCCTAAAGTCCAAGGCCAACAAGGTAAAAAACGCACCGTTGTCGGCGACGTGTTTTTTCCCAAAACGAATTATTCCGTCATAGGTCGTTATCCCGTCGATCGCTTTAAAGGGGTCATCCGTGCCGTTGGGAGCCTGCTTGGATTTGGGAATAAACCAGCCAAGTAGGCGAGAAACATAAATTTTGCCGGCTGACTGATTGTTCAAATAACGACAGTAATCATCAAAATTAAATAGGGGAGCCGATTTAGAAGTAATCGGAAGGGCTGGCGAAGCTGGGCGGACGATTTTAATGATACGGCAGGCGCCGCCAGGTTCTAGAAATCCTAGAACAGCCTCCCTATATAATGGGATGGTTTGGTGGACATCGGTCCATTTGCTTGCTTTATGACTAGTTCTATCCCAAATTGGAAATAATCTTTTTTTAAAAATCACACGAGACGCCTCCGCCCATTTTTCAATAGCGACCCTCGATAGTTCGTTTACGTCCTGAGTGCCGAGTTCCAGCAGTTGCTGAATTTTTTTGCCGTTTTCCTCTGGATGTTTGAAAAATGGTTTTCGTGCCACTACAATGATTTGTTCGCGCCAAGTGTCCGGGTGTTTAAACAAACCAGATTTCATTTCATCTATAAAGAGGCCGCCGCTTTCCAGTTCGCGGCGCAAGGTTTTACCATCAAGCACTATCGTGGGCAGGCGATCTAGCGGAATCCGCCTAGGACCTTGGTTGGTTTGGATGGTTCGAAGCTCCGCTGTTTTGCCGGCAAGCCGTTCTGGCTTAGCTTTATTTAAGCAACCATTATTTTCAAAAAAAACAATTCCGCCGGACCGTAATTTGCAATAAATATTTTTATAAAGTTTTCTGCGGTCTTTCCTAAAAATTAATAAATGCAAAAGTTGTACCACAACGACCAAATCAACAGAGCTATCTAAAATGTTCAGTTCGTCCAAGACGTCTGCATGAATCAATTTTACGCTCAGATTCCCTTTATAATTTTCTTGCGCCTTTTTCAGGGCACTGGCGGACGAGTCAATCCCAATAACTCTCCAGCCGCTGCGTGCCAGGGGTTTGACATTTCGACCTTCTCCGCAACCCATTATTACTGCCAAACCATGAAGCGAGTTATGTTCTTTTAAAAACTTTTGCAAGGCAACGCTGGGAATTTCCGGGTAAAATTTTATGCCACCAGCGTCATAAACAGAACGGTACCTTTTTTCATAGGGAGTAATGCCTACGGAAAGGTTCTCTCCCAGAGCGTCGTCAACTGTTTGTTTCATCGCCTGTTTTTGTATTCAGCAATTACTATCGTCCATTTACTTCAAAGAAAAATCGTCGCAGGAATGCCTCCATAAACTTATGGCGGCTGCGAGCCATTCGTTTTCCTGTTTTTGTGTTCATTAAATTTTTCACAAGAAGCAATTTCTCATAAAAATGGTTAATTGTAGGACTTGTATTTTTGGAATAAGATTGCGCTGACGCATGGAGAATCGGTTTCCTGCGGGGATTGTATATTTCCCGCCCCTTGGCGCCGCCGTAGGCAAAAGCCCGCGCAACACCAATAGCGCCTATCGCATCCAACCGGTCGGCGTCTTGCACAACCTGACCCTCCAAAGTTCTGACCGTATTTTTGACTTGTGCGCCTTTAAAGGATGCCTGCTCGATAATTGCCGCTACTTGCGCGATGTCTTTTGAGTCCACCCTTAAGCCTTGCAACCATTTAATAGCTTTGTTGACGCCGATAGAGTTATCCCCGGCATGGAATTTCCAATCGGCTATGTCGTGTAAAAGAGCCGCCAATTCGACTATAAACATATTGGCCTTTGCTGTTTTTCCTATAAGCCTCGCATTCTTCCATACCCGTCGAACGTGCATCCAATCGTGGCCAGTGGCATCCCGCCCAAGAGTTTTTTGTGCGTATTTTGCTGTTTTAAGGATAATTTTTTTCTGCTTAGCGTTTATCATGTTCGTTTCATTGTTGGTTTTTATATTCGACAATTATTTTAACCAAGGCCTCTGCCTGCTGGGCCATGAGCTCCAAGAGCTCACGACGTTCGTCGTCCGAAGCGTTCCGAAGCAACTGGACGGCGCTTTTAAGGCTGGCGCACTTGGAATTCACATCGTGAATCAGTTGTTCCAGAGGCTCCGGCTGGTTGTCGGTCATACGACCACCTTTTCTTCGGCCTTGGTATCATTGGAGCCGGAAGTAGGGGCAATGTTTGCGGGGTTTATAGAAACGGCCGGGGTCTGTTTTTTATTCTTTCGTAGAGGACGCAGGGCAACCCTGAGTCTTCTAAGCGAATCATAAAGCATGCGGCTGGAAATTTTGAGGTCTCTCATGGTGGCGTATTTCCTGTTGTTGTGAGCTTTGAGGCTTTTTTCAATGATGCCGTCAATAAAGCGGTTGATGGCTTCGTTCAAGCCTTGTCTTAAGGCAAAGCGGTATTGTTCATCAGTGGTGAAGCCTGAGGCGCCTTCTTCAGGGCGCAGGCTATTTAGCAGTCTTTTGACTGTGTCGGCCTGGACCCGGCCTTCATCGCCGGCCACTAAGAGATCAGCGAGTTTTTTAAGTTCCCGGACGCTTCCGGGCCAGTTGTAACCAAGAAGCTCTGTTTTGGCTTCCTGGGTAAAGCTAAGCCGCCTGCCTTGTCTGGTAAAGAAACTGATTAAAGGAAATATGTCGTCTTTTCTTTCAGAAAGGGGCTTGAGCCTGATGGTCAGGCCGTGAATGCGCTGGAAGAAGTCGAATCTTAGCCTGCCTTCCTTGATAAGACTCTGGAGGTCTTCCAGGGTGGCGCTGATAACGCGGAAAGAGGAGGTTTCCGGCGCATCGGAGCCCACGGGATAAAATGTTTGTTCCTCAATGGCCTTAAGGAGCTTGGTCTGCATTTTAAGGCTCATGGCTCCAATTTCATCTAAGAACAAGGTCCCCTTGTTGGCCAAAAGAAGCTTTCCCTTTCTGGTTTCATTGGCTCCGGTGAAAGCGCCCTTTTTGTAGCCGAAAAGCTCGGCTTCGAGAAGTTCCTCTGTATGGGCAGCGCAGTTGATGGCCACGAATTCCCCCTTTCGGCGGGAAAAATCATGAATGAGCCGGGCCAAAGATGTCTTGCCGGTGCCAGAGGGCCCTAATATAAGGATGGGCAGATCAGAGGGGGCGTATTTAAGCGCCTCGGTGATGGTTGCCTTGGTGGCAGGGTCTTCAGTGACAAAGTGCTCCTTAAAAACGTTTTCTTCTTTGGATTTTTCCTTTCTGCGGCAGAACCGGGCCAGAACCTGACCGATGTTGTTTTCCTCATTGCCCTTGGCATAGAAGTCATTGCAGCCAAGCTCGTGGGCTTTCTCTATAAAAGCCTGGGAATCATGACCGGACATGACCACAGAGTAAATTCCTTTGGAACAAGCCAGGGGAATCAGCTTAAGGCCGGAGTAATTGTCTTGATCGCCGAGCTTGAGATCAATGAAGCACAGGTCGTAATTGCCTGTTTCAAGTTTCTTTCTGGCAGAAACCGCGTTCTCGGCGAAATCAACTGTATGGCCGGCGAGCTGGCTGGCCATAACCTTTCTAAAGAGCTGGTCGTCTTCGATGGCGAGGATTTTTAATTTAGTCATGGACACTACTTTAGCAAATAAATACCACATATTGCAATAGATAAAATCTCATTGCGCGTTAAAATAGCCTAACCCAAAACCCCGAGCCGCTGGTTTTTCCGAGGGAAGACCGGACAATTCAGGCTGGCCCAACGCCTGGTAAAAAAATTGCTTGGTAATTGATTAAGCGCTTGACAAGCCGCCTGCGCGGCAACAAGCGCCTGCGAAGATAAAAAAGGAGAAGAAAATGTTTTCAATTGCCCAAGTGTCCGAACTCCCATATAACCATTATAATCTCATCGTAATCGGCGCCGGCCCCGCGGGCTTGGGCGTTGTTAATAACCCGGATCTGGCCGGCAGGAAAGTTCTTGTTGTGGACAGCGGAAAATCTGTGATGGCGCGAGACCGTTATAATCCCAATGATCTTACCTGCGGAGACGGCGGCGCGGGATTGTTCTCAGACGGCAAATTTAGCTTTTTTCCTTCCTCTACGGCGTTGTGGTCCCTTGCAGATTATGCCAGTCTCGAGGCCGGCTACGAATGGACCGCTCAAGTGCTTTCGAATTGCGGGATGGCGGTCCCGCCTTTCCCGGATTCGGCGCCGCAGGCCAATGAACCCGAAGGGCAATGGTTCCTGAAGCGTTATCCGTCTGAGTACCTATCGTTGGAGCATCGCATCGAACTCATTAGGGGGCTCGTTGAGCGGGGCCACGGAAACATCTTGAATCAAGCCATGGTGGAGGCAGTGGAGTATTCGGCCGAGGAGGAAATCTTTGACCTCCAAATTTCCGATCGAATTGATGCAACGGCGCGCCATATCAAAGCGGACAAGGTGATTTTCGCCGCCGGCCGATTTGGGCCGCGCTTAATAAGTCGTTTCCCGTTCACAACCCCGGCCTTTCGGCGCCTTGAAGTTGGTTTTCGCATTCAGCAACCCACTGAACGCGCCTTTTTCCAAGAATGCGAACAGCTCGACCCAAAGTTCAAATTCATTGATTATGACGGCAAGACCGAATGGCGCACATTCTGCGCCTGCCGTGACGGCGAGGCTGTGCTGTCCAACACTTTGGGACTTTGGACTGTTTCTGGACGTTCAGATTGTCCGCCGACGGGCAAGACGAACATTGGATTTAATACGAGAATTTTTGACGAAAAGACGGCCCAAGCTGGATGGAGACATTTGGAACGGACGCTGCAGAAACAAGAGTCCCATTATAATTTACCCATCATGGATGTCCTGAGCCGCCGAAACAAGGCATATTCGGTCCTTGTCGAGGTGATGGGGGCGCACCTTGCCGAACTCATGCTTCGGGGCATCGAGCAGCTTGCCGGGAAATTTCCCAATATTTACCATCCCACCACCGTCCTTATTGGGCCGACGCTTGAAGGTGTCGGGTGTTATCCCGACACAGACGACAACCTTAAGGTTCCTGGTGTTCCCGCGTGGGTCGTGGGGGATTCCTGTGGAAAGTTTCGCGGCATAACGGCCTCCCTGATCTCTGGATACTACGCCGCATCTCGCTTGGCGTCTGAGGAAAGCTGTGTGCCGGCGGCCTCCTTTCTGCGCTCCGCGCAGATGAAGGTCGGTCTGCAGCCTGCTTATGCCTAACTACGGGGTCATTATCATCGGCACCGGTCCGGCTGGAATGTTTTGCGCCCGCGAACTCGCGGGTGAGGCCGAAATTCTTATGCTCGATGCGGGACGGAAACTTAAACACAAGACCTGCGCCTTAAATATCGAAGGCAAATGCGTTGGGTGCAAGCCCGTCTGCTGTATCCTCGGCGGCATGGGCGGGGCTCAATTTTTTCTAGGGACGAAACTCAGCCGTTACCCCGCAGGCAAAGGTCTGTTGCGATTTGTCACGTCAGTTTCTGAACTGGAGAGAATATACGATTACACCGACCAAGTCCTTGAGCAGTACGGCAAGCTGCCTCGTGAGAATCCGCGCCAAGAGTCTATTGCCCGCTTGGGCCGCCGGTGCAGCAAGATCGGCCTGGAGATGAAATATTACAACGCTCAGAAGGTCTCAGCCTTGGAGATGAACCGCATCGCGGAGCGTTTCTTTGAGGAGCTGACAGCCAAGAAAGTCGAGCGCCGCTTTCAGGAAAGGGTGATAGGGGTCAGACAGCGGCATAACTGCTACGAGGTCAGGACCGATAAGGGAACATATCTTGGCGGGATGGTGGTTTTTGCGACAGGACGTCTTGGCGCAACGAAATTTTCGCACCTGACGACCGGCCTCGGATTGGAATGGGACGGCGTGGACGAATCTGAGATCGAGATCGGCGTTAGAATAGAAACCCCTTACCAGGTTTTCGATCCCGTGGACAACTTGCATAATGACTTAAAGCTGAGGCTTGACCTGGGCTCTCATGGAGACGTGCGCAGCTTCTGCCAGGACTACCGTGGATACCTTACGAAATGCCGCTATAATTTGGAGGCCGGTAGCAGCCTCTCATCAATAGACGGCTATATTATGGGAACCGAGCGATGCCCTGGCCGGCAAAGCGAGACATCTAATCTCGGCGTCCACCATCGTTTCTCTATAAAAGGAGGAGCGGCCGAGGTTCGTGAAGCGGTCAAACGCATATCTTCACAAGGGCAATTGTTGGTGCAGAGTTTGGGAGCATTTATGAGGAATGAGCCACAGTCTCATTTTGGCGTTAAGCTGAGCTTGTCGGACGTTATCGAGACCGACATCAACCGCTTTATCCCCGAAAAGACGGCTGTTGCCATCAAGAAATTTATCTATTTAGTCGGTGGGCTCTTACCGGGGTTCGCGGCTGACGGCAATGCTGTCTACGCTCCCAGCTTCGAGTTGGGAAGCCGTCGAGTGCAATTATCGTCTTCTTTCGAGAGCAGTGTGCCGGGCATTTTCGTTGTTGGTGATGCAACCGGCCATTTTCGGGGTGCCCAGCAGGCCATGGTCTCCGGGGTTTTGGCGGCGCGAAAAATCAAGGAGGCTGTCAAAAATGAAATCCTCTGTATGTATTAAAGCCGCACAAAAGTTGAGAAAGCCCTGTAAGACCCTGCCGGCGGTCTTCATCACAAACAACAAGGAGAAGATTTATATCGCGAGACAAGCGCTCGGACCGCTTGGTCTCGTCTTCAAGGTGAAGGCGCTTACATGTCCAGAGATACAGTCGGATAATGTCCGCGCGATAGCCGCGGCTGGGGCAAAGTTCTGCGCCGCCCGGCTGGGGCGGATCGCTATCAAGACGGACGTGGGTCTTTTTATTGAGACCTTAGGCGGGTTTCCGGGTCCCTACGCGAACTACGTTGAACGTACGCTCGCGCCGCGGCACATCTTGGCCATGATGTCCGGGGCGAGATCTCGCAGAGCCTGTTACAGGGAGGCGCTGGCGGTCTGCGAACCAAGCCAGGAACCTATTGTCTTCGAGTGTTTTACAAAGGGCGCGATCGCCCTGAAGGAAGGCGGTGATTTCGGCCTCCCCTTCGACCGGATTTTCATTCATAAAGGCGACAATGTACCCATGGCGTGCTTCGGCGACGACGAGCGGCTGCCAAAGTACAACAACTCGAATTGGTTCGCTTTGGCGCGGTATCTCGACGGACGAAACAAGCCGCGCAAGACAGGCGGCAAGAACTAAAACCGCCATGTCTTCACGCGGCAGGATTAAGCTGGCGGTGTTCGACGTGGACGGCACGCTCAGGCGCGCGAGGGAGCCATGGAAGATCATCCACCGCCGTTTCGGCGTGCACGAAGAAGCCGCCCACCATTGCGAGATGTACAAGTCAGGGCGGATAAACTACGCGCAATGGGTGAAACTCGACGGTTCATTATGGGCCGGGCGGACGATCCAGGAATTTATGGCATGCCTTAAGTCGCATCCCCTGCGCCATGGCGCCAAGGAGCTGTTGGGCTGGTTTCATAAACGTAAGATACCATGCCTGGGAATCAGCACCGGCCTATCCCATTTCAACGACCCGCTGGCCCGCGAATTTGGCTTTAAGGAAATCGTTTCCAACGAGCTCATATTCAACGAAGGCGTTTTCACCGGCCGCATACGCATTAATGTCCAGGAGGACCAGAAAGGGCGGATATTGTCTGAAAAGTTGAAAGCTTACGGCGTTGATCCGAAGTCCGTGGCCGCTTTTGGAGATAGCTCCGCGGACATTCCCCTTCTGCGGATGGCCGGCCTCGCAGTGGCAGTCTTTCCCACCAATGCGCGGGTGCGCGCCGCCGCGGACATGGTCATCGAAGCGGAACCTATCAACGCCTTCCAGATTTTAAACCTACCCATTAACCCCAGGGCGGCTCTTTGCCGACCACGGCCTTGATCCAGGGGAGTCCTTGAAATCTGTCCGCCGGGTGGCCGGTGGCCAGGTAGAGATTCGTAAAGCCTTTGGCATGTAATTCTTGGGCAAACTCTTCGCCCTTTATGCCGTTGCCCAGCTCGCAATCAAGGTAAATGGTTG
>JACQWW010000045.1 GCA_016209025.1 Elusimicrobiota bacterium
AAAAGGAACCAGAAACCGTAAGTGCCTTGTATACCTGGCTGGATTAGGTTCATCCCCCAGGGGGAAGGAAGCATGCCAAAAGCACAGTTGCTTTTGGCAAGGGGAAGCTTTTTGCTTCTTGACATGTTTTTTCATAGATGAACAAGGCCGGGAAGTAGACAATGTGACAATAGAAACTAACGGTCGGCTCTTGGTCAACTACATCAAAAGTATTCAAGGCGCCAAGATATTGACCTTTGAGGAATGCGAGTTAAGCCACTGGCTCTTTGCAATTCTCAAGCCAGAGGTGGATGAATTGATAGTCTGCAACCCCGTTGCCAACAAGGAATACAAAAAAGTCAAGACAGATAAACTCGATGCCAGAAAGCTCGCAAAGCTGTTAAGGGGAAATTTCTTAACCCCCGTATTCCATGACGGCTCTAAAAGAGAACAGCTCAGAACCTTAATGTCCGGGTATCAGGACTTAGTGGAGGAAGCGGTCAGAGTCAAAAATAGATACAAATCCCTCTTTCGAAAAGATGGCAATAGGGTCAAAGGCGAATCCCTCTACAAGGACGAGGGCTTCTTGGAAGACCTCAAACGTCCTGACTCCAAATTTATAGGAACCGAGCTATACCATCTGCTCGAGCTCATGGAGAAAAGCCGTCAGGGCTATATCGAAGAGATCAGGCGGTCTAGCCGACGATTCAAGGAAATTTTGTATTTAAAGACGGTGCCAGGAATCGGCCCCATACGCTCAGCCCAGATTGTATCTCAAGTGATTGACCCCAAGAGGTTTGCCAGTAAATATAAATACTTCAGTTACTGTGGTCTTGTTAGGCACCCAAGAGAGAGCGCCGGCATGAATTATGGCACGACAAGAATATGGGGCAACAGGATATTGAAATGTGTCTACAAAATGGCGGCGCATGATGTTTTAAGAGGTCACAGTAGCTTAAGAAAGCATTACGATCGCTTAAGGACCCAGGGGGTCAGCGATCAAAATGCTTCCAATGCCATCAGTCGAAAAATAGCAGCTATCAGTTTGAGTGTCTGGAGGAATAGCCAGAAATACGACGATAAAAAGTGGGCGGAGCATGAAGCCCGTCAACAGCAAAACCAGAAATTGCCACTGACGATTCCTGGGGTATCCAGGTATGGCCAGGAAGATTTTCGAGGCTTAAATCGAAAATTTGACGGCCTCCAAAAAGATCGGAGCCAGAAAAAATTAAATTTAACGCACGAAAAGGAAAAAACGAAAAATCAAACGGTCCAGAAAAAACTGTTGAACTACTCCGAGGAATTGTGTCGAAATTAAAAAAATCGCGGGTTCCCTCGGGAGTCATGGTCTCCTCATTGAAAAGAAATTCCGCAAGCGCAGGGAGGAATAAAAAATACAACAATAAAATTTTAACAGGCGATCTAATCAAGTAAAACGAGGGAAGAAGGCATGGCGGTTATCCGCTCATGGTTCTGAACTTGTTTTCTTGAGAGAGGGATGAGATCCAATTCGTCATTGACCTTTAAGGTCCAGGGGAATGGTTGATCCGCCCTCGTTTAAATCAAAAATTACACTGCTCCTTGAGAGCACCAATAGATGACTGAAAACTGATCGCCAGAATACGACAGTATTTCGTAAGACTGTAAATGAAAGAAAACAAAAAGGAACCAGAAACCGTAAGTGCCTTGTATACCTGGCTGGATTAGGTTCATCCCCCAGGGGGAAGGAAGCATGCCAAAAGCACAGTTGCTTTTGGCAAGGGGAAGCTTTTTGCTTCTTGACATGTTTTTTCATAGATGACCCGAGCTTTAGCTGGCCGGTGAATCAGGGCTGCTAAAAAGTGGGAATTTTAGACTGCCGTGCTTGTTTGACGCGCCTTTCTCTTGCCGCGGCCGGCCAGGCCAAGCTCTTTTCTGTATTGGGCTATGGACCGGCGGGAGAGCTTGGCGCCATAGAGACGTTCGATCTCGCGCTTTAGTTCTTCGTCGGAAAAATCAGGATGCTTGAGGGCGAGGCGGTAAAGGCGCTCGCGCAGCAAAGATTTTGCGTTGGGCAGGAGCGTTTTGATAGGAACCTCAATGTTCCAGGGTAGTCGGACCGATTTGTTTGAGATCGAGCGGGTTAAGGTGTTGGGCATGATTCCGATTTTGGCGGCAAGGTCATGCTGGGTCAGTGGCCGGCGGCGGTTGGGGTTGCCTGTAACAAAAAAATCAACCTGCCAGACTAGGATTCGAACCTAGACGACGTGGTTCAGAGCCACGCAGACTACCATTATCTGATCTGGCAACTTTTATAAGTCCTTTATTATCCTAAAATTATTTGTCGTGTTGAGGTTTTTTTGTAAAATAAATTCGTTCTAACGAAAGAGAAGAAAAAAATTCTAATAAAACAGAGGTGCCATGAGTAAAATCCTAAGCATGTTACTATTCGTTCCGGTTGCGGCCTATGCTGCGGCAAGCGCGCCGGCAGTGACCAACGGCCAGACAGAACAAATGGCTGTCCAGGCCGCCGTTGCTTTTGACGGCGCTGAGGCTTCCGTCCAAGCGCCGGTCTCTGCTGTCACCCTCAGCGACGATGGTTTGGTTTTAACAGGCCGCGAGATGGTTGACAGTTATGGTCTTATACGCCACAGGCGCATTCATTGCGCGTTAAGGCCTGGTTTTTGCCGCCATCATCCGGCGCAAACAGTGGAAGTCTGGCGGAACACTTATCAAATAGTTGACCGGGACCGTTACGTGTACACCCAGAAGCGTAAATGGGAGGCGTGGGGTGCGGTCATAGGAGCGATTCCGGGCCTGGCCGCGGCCGCTTTTATCGGCGCGTTCTTGGGAGCTAAACCGTTGTAAAATAACCTTTAACAAACCCTTGTCTTTCTAAAAAGACGAGGGTTTGTGTTTTGATTGCTAAAAATGGACTGAAAATTGCTATAATATTAGCAGTATTATTAGCAATCAAGTATTTTAAGTGCTAATTTTGGTTTAGAAGGTTATGAGAATCCTGGAAGAAAGTGAAAAAATCAGGCGTAAGAACCGCCTGCTTCAGTCTGTCATTATGGAATTTATCCGAACAGCCAGCCCGGTAGCCAGTTCAACGGTTTCCCGGACAGATGAAATGGAATTATCTTCGGCCACCATCCGTAATCTCATGCATGAGCTGGAAACCGAGGGACTTCTGATGCAGCCTCATACTTCGGCCGGCCGGATGCCCACGGACAAGGGCTACCGCTATTACGTGGACTATTTGCTGAGTCTGCAGGAGGTCATTGACGCGGAAAGAGCCGGAATCGAGGAAGAGTATCAAAAGCGCCTCGGAGAAATGGAGGCTATTCTTTCCAGGACTTCTTATATGCTGGCTTATTTGTCTCATCATGCGGGATTTGTTTTAAGGCCAAAGCTCGAATCAAGCGGTTTGCGCCGCATGGAATTTATCCCTTGCGATGACAATCACGTTCTTTTGGTATTGGTTGCCAACAGCGGCCTTGTCCGTTATCGTTTGGCCCGGGTGCCCGGGAGATTTTCCGAAGACGATCTGCGAGGCGCTTCCCGCTGGATCAACAAGCATTTCAAGGACAGAAATCTGAAAGATTTGTGCCTGGGTTTCGCGGACGAGGTTTTTGACGACCTGAAAGAAGAATCGGACAAGGTCAAGGATACCTTGAAAGGTTTCATGGAAACGGTTTCTCTGATGGCGGAGGAAGAATCGCCCGACGAGCTTTTACTCGAAGGAACCGGCAACGTCCTTTCCAGCCCGGAGATTTCAAGCGCTTCCGGCGCCTTCAGGCGCCTGACCGAGACTTTTGAAGACAGGGAAAAGGTGCTTTCTTTGCTTAGAAAAGAAATTCAAAGCATCGAATCAAAGACAGCCGGCAAGGTAACCGTTGTTATCGGCGAAGAGGGGGCTGTTTCTCAATTTAAAGATTTGTCGGTGGTGGCCAAGACATTTGAAAGCGACGGCAGTATGGTCGGGGTTCTCGGTATCTTGGGGCCAAAACGGATGGAATACGGCCGGATGGTTTCCTTGGTGCAGGCGATTCACGGCGCTTTGGAAAAGGCTTTGAAAGGATTTTTGCCTAAACCCTAAATGAGCGAAGAGATGAATGATGAAATGAATAAGGAAGAGATAACGTGTCAAGATGCGCCGTCTGAATTGGAAACCGTCAAGAAGGCGCTTGAAGAAAAAGAAAAGGAGCTCGATAACCTGAAAGACAAATGGATGCGCGCCTCGGCTGATTTGGACAATTACCGTAAGAGAGCGGAAAAGGAAAAGGCCGGGGTCTTTGAATACGCCGCCTGCGTGACCATCGGGCCTTTGATCGGCATTTACGAGCAGTTGAGAAGCGGAATCGAAACGATGAAACGCTCATCAAATACTGATGGGAAGCTTTTAGAGGGTTTTGAGATGGTGCAAAAGAACATGGAAAAGGTCTTCTGCCAGCAGGGGCTTTGCGCTGTCGAGGCGAAGATCGGGCAGCGCTATGATCCGCATTTTCACGAAGTGGTCCGAACCGAAGAGGCTCGGGGCGAGGAAGGATTGATTCTGGGCGTAGAGGCCGAGGGCTATCGCGTCGGCGAAAGGCTGCTGCGGCCGGCCAAGGTTATCGTATCGAGAAAAAAACACGAAACATGAAGTCTGAAACATGAAACAAGAAGCAAAAAACAAGAAATCGGAATTTTCTTCTTTTCAGGTTTCAGGTTTTAATTTAAAAGGAGGAGTTTATGTCCAAAATAATTGGAATTGATTTGGGAACATCCAACACCGCCGCGGCGGTGATGGAGGCGGGAAAACCCGTTATCATCCCCAGCGCCGAAGGCACGACCGTCGGCGGCAAGGCGTTTCCCTCTTACGTGGCCTTCACGAAAGAAGGCCAGCTGCTGGTGGGGGAACCCGCCCGTCGCCAGGCCGTGGCCAACACGGAGGGCACGGTCAGCGCTTTCAAGCGTAAAATGGGCCAGGATTTCCATTACAACGTGCACGGCAAACAGTACACGCCCCAGCAGATGTCCGCCTATCTTCTTCAAAAAGTCAAAAGGGACGCGGAAGCCTTTTTGGGAGACAAAGTGGAAAAGGCCGTGATCACTGTTCCCGCTTATTTCAACGACAACCAGCGCCAGGCGACCAAGGACGCGGGAATGATCGCGGGTCTGGAAGTGGTGCGTATTATCAACGAACCCACCTCGGCCTGCCTTGCTTACGGCTTGGATAAAAAAGGCAAGGACGAAAAAATCATGGTCTTTGACCTCGGCGGCGGAACGCTCGACGTGACCATCATGGATTTCGGCTCCGGAGTTTTCGAGGTGGTATCAACCTCCGGCGACACCCAATTGGGCGGAACGGACATGGACAATGCCATCGTCGAGCACATCGCCGGACAGTTCCGCAAGGAAACCGGCGTTGATCTGACGAAAGATCTTCAGGCGATGCAGAGGGTGCGCGAGGCCTCCGAGAAGGCCAAAATCGAGCTGTCCAATCTATTCGAGACGGAAATCAACATTCCCTTTGTGGCCCACGCTTCCGACGGTTCCAAACACCTTGCCGCGAAGCTTACGCGTTCAACGCTGGAGAGCCTCATTGATTCCATCGTCAAGCGCTGCCGGACTTCAATAGACCAGGTTTTGTCCGACGCGAAAATGAAACCGGCCGATATAACCAGGATCATTCTTGTCGGCGGTCCGACCAGAATGCCGGTCGTCCAGAAATTCGTTGAGGATTACGTCGGCAGAAAGGTGGAACGTGGGGTTGATCCCATGGAGTGCGTGGCTTTAGGCGCGGCCATTCAGGCGGCTGTCTTGACCGGCGAGGTCAAGGATATCCTGCTTTTGGATGTGACGCCCTTGACTTTGGGCATTGAAACCCTGGGCCAGATATTCACGCCGCTTATCGAGAGAAACACGACTATCCCGGTTAAAAAGTCCCAGACTTTTTCCACGGCCGCGGACAATCAGACCGCGGTCACCGTCCACGTGCTTCAGGGCGAGCGTCCCATGGCCAGGGACAACGTTTCCCTGGGCCGCTTCGATCTGGTCGGCATTCCGCCGGCGCCAAGGGGCATTCCCCAGATCGAGGTCTCCTTTGACATTGACGCCAACGGCATCATACACGTGATGGCCAAGGATCTCGGCACCGGCAAGGAGCAATCCATTAAAGTTTCGGCGCCTAATAAATTAAAGAAAGAAGAGATTGACAAATTCGTCAAAGAGGCGGAGAAATACGCCGAAGAAGACAAAAAGCGCCGCGAGGTCACGGAAGCCAAGAACGAACTCGACACCGCGATCTATGCCACGGAAAAAGCGCTCAAGGATTACGGCGATAAAATTTCACAGGACGAACGATTGAACGTCGAGCGCGAGCTTGACGCGGCCAAGGCAGTCTTGAAAGACGAGGACGCGGCCAAATTGAAACAGGCGAAAGACAAACTTTTGACCGCTTCTCATAAACTGGCCGAGGCCATTTACAAAGATGCCCAGAAGAAAGGAGCCGGCAGTCAGGGGCAGGGGGCCGCAGGTCAAGGGCCGGGGGTCGGCGAAGAAGCTCCGGGCTCTTCCGGCAACGGCAAAGAGAAGTCCCAGGATAAAGACAAAGTGGTTGACGCCGAAGTTGTTGAGGAGAAAGACAAGGGTCAATAATCGTCAAACTCTTAAACTCTCAAACTGAAAATATGCCGCGTGATATATACGAAGTCCTGGGCGTGCCGCGCAATGCCACGGACGATGAAATAAAAGGCGCATATAGGAAGCTCGCTTTAAAATATCATCCGGACAGGAATCCGGGCGACAAACAGTCCGAGGAGAAATTTAAAGAGATCAATCAGGCTTACGAAGTTCTGGCCGATTCTCAAAAAAGACAGCTTTACGATCAATACGGCTTTGCGGGCCTTGGCGCCGCGTCCGGGGCCGGCGGTCCGGGCGGGGCTGAAGCCTTCCGTGGATTTCAGGGAGGTTTCGGAGATTTTGGCTTCGGCGATGTTTTTGAAGATGTCCTTGAGGGTTTTTTCGGACAGGGTAGAGGCCGCGCTGGAATGCGCGCGAGAAAAGGGGCCAGTTTAAGGCACGATCTGACGATCACTCTCGAACAGGCTTATCACGGTATTGAGATGCCGCTTAAAATCGCCAAAAGGGAAATTTGCGCCGATTGCCGCGGAACGCGCGCCAAGCCCGGCACAAGCCCAAAGACTTGCCCGCAGTGCCGGGGATCGGGAAAAGTTCAGATGGTCCAGGGATTTTTTTCCCTTTCCCAGGCGTGTCCGCGCTGCCACGGGGAAGGCCAGATAATCGTCAGTCCCTGTCCCGCTTGCCGGGGCGCCGGGCGCACTGAGCGCGCGGCTGAGATGCGGGTGCGCATTCCGGCGGGAATTCCGTCGGGAACAACCCTTCGCATCGGCGGCGCGGGCGATATCGGGGAAAGGGGAGGAACCCCGGGCGATCTTTATATTCATGTTGTGGTCAAAGAAGACCCGCGATTTGAGAGAAACGACGACGATTTGATCCATGAGGTCAGGCTTTCTTATCCCAAGGTCGTCTTAGGATGCGAGATTGACATCCCGACGCTCAACGCCCAGAAATGCACGGTCAAAGTTCCGCCCGGCACGCAAAACGGCACGCTTCTTCGCATTAAAGAGCGCGGCATGCCGCGTTTCCAGGGCCGGGGCTATGGAGACCTTTTTGCGCGCGTGACGCTTGAGATTCCAAAATATGTGACCGGCGGGCAAAAAGAGCTGTTAGAGAAGCTTGAAAAGAGCTTTTTAGAAGGCGAGGGGGAAGGGTTTTTTAAGAAAGTCTTTAAGAGAACATGAAACCTGAAACCCGCGCTGATTCTTTGGGGCCGTTATTTGAAGGGCCGAAGATCGGGCCCGATGCCGCGGGTTTTTTAAAACGGCCTCTTGTTTTTATTGACCTTGAGGCGACCGGGCTTGATCCGGCTCGTGATCGGATTATTGACATTTGCCTTGTGCGCCTTTTTCCTGACGGCAAAGAAGACAAGCTGGCTTTCCTGATCAATCCGGGAATCCCTATTCCACCCGAATCTACGGCTATTCACGGCATTAAAGACGAAGACGTGCGGGCCGCGCCTTTTTTTAAGGCCGTGGCCGGGCAGATTGACGAGTTTTTAAAGGACGCGGACCTGGCCGGTTATAACCTCAGCCGTTTCGACATACCCCTTTTGGCCAAAGAGCTTGAACGCACCGGCTTGAGCCTGAGACCCGAGACCCGCCGGGTCATTGACGCCATGAAGATTTTTCACAAAAAAGAGAGCCGCGACTTGGCCGCGGCATATCAGTTTTACTGCCGTAAAAGACTGGAAGGCCATCACGGCGCCCAGATTGACGCCGTGGCTTCCAAGGAGATTCTTTTCGCCCAGCTTGATTCATACCCGGACCTCAAACGCGACCTTGATTTTCTGCACTCATATTGCAACAGCCAGGACAGCCGCTTCGTAGACGGCGAAGGGAAATTCATTTGGCGCTATGGTGCGGCCTTTTTTAATTTCGGCAAACACAAAGGCCGCCCGCTGGAGGAAGTGGCCAGAGGCGACCGGGATTATATCGCCTGGCTGATGAACGGGGAAACAACATCGCCGGAGCTTGCCGCCATCTGCCGCAACGCCCTTGACGGGGAATTCCCACGAAAACAGGAATCAGGACGACCAGAGGTCGGGAGATAGGAGATAGTGCTTGACCCCTTTCTGGCAAAAAAGCCTAAACCCTCATATTTAGGTCACCGCGAGAGACTGCGCAGGCGCTTTGAGACTTCGGAATTTGACGGGCTTTTGGATCACGAAATTCTCGAAATCATCCTTGCCTGCATTATTCCCAGGATGGATACCAAGCCCTTGTCTTGGGACTTAATCCGCAGTGGTTTTGGGGTCAAGTCTTAAGTTGTAACAAGTTTTCATTTTTGTCTTAATATCGTCATGGCTCGACCATTGCGTATTGAATTCCACGGTGCTTGGTACCATGTCTTACACCGAGGCGCTAATCGTCAAGCCATTTTTTTGGACGATGCCGATCGTCTACATTTTTTGAAAATCCTGGGAGAATGCCGCAAGATGTGGTCTTTAGAATTGCTGGCGTATTGTCTAATGCCCAATCATTACCATCTTTTAATACGGACCCCTCAGGGAAATCTCTCGCGCATTATGCGTCATGTCAACGGTGTGTATACTCAGTATTTTAACAGAGAGTATGCGAGGGATGGATCCCTCTTGCGAGGCCGGTATAAATCCATCCTCCTTGACGGCGATTCCTATTTACTGCAGGTTACCCGGTATATCCATTTGAATCCAGTGAAAGCCAAGCTCGCTGCTTTGCCCGAAGAATACCGCTGGAGCAGTTACAAATTCTATCTTGGCGCGCCCGGTAGGCCGACAGCGCTGCTTACGCAGCCCATTCTTGACCTCTTTGGAAGCAGCAAAGAGCGGGTTCAGGAATTCAAACTGCACACGCAATCGGGTATAGACGACGAAACGGACCGTTTTTACAGTCATAAAAAACTTAAGCCTATTCTTGGAAAGCCGGAATTTCTGGCCAATATCCGGCGAAAAGCATCCCCTCTTGAAAAACCGGCGGCGGAAATACCGGAAAGTAAAACCCTATTCCAGCAGCCATCTTTAGAGAGTATTTTTCGCGTCGTTGAGCAATTCTATGAATTAAGCCGCAGTGATATTAAGCGTTCGCGGCGCGGCCGCGCTAATGAAGGGCGCGATTGCCTGGCTTACTTGGCGCGAACAATGAATGGATACCCGCTTCACGTCATCGCGGAAGTTCTGGGTGGTGTCAGCTATGTCGCCATAAACCATGCCGTGCGGCGCATGGAAGAACGTCAAAGAGAAAACTCCGCAACTCAACAACGTTTACAGGATATGCAGAAAGCGCTTTATGAAATTAACGCGGCACAAAGTGAAAATGACAAAAACGTATTACAACTTAAGACTTGACCCCATTGTCCCCCGATTATTACCTCGATCTCCTCTTCTACCATTTAAAGTTGCGTTGCTTTGTCGTGGTAGAGCTAAAAGCCGTGCCCTTTGATCCCGGCTTCGTCGGCACTTTGAACATGTATCTTTCCGCAGTGGACGACCTGCTGCGCCATCCCGAAGACAAACCCTCCATCGGACTGCTCCTTTGTCGGTCAAAAAACAAGCTGGTGGTTGAGTATGCCCTGGGCGGCTTCAACAAACCCATCGGCGTTGCCGAATGGGAAACCAAAATCGTCCAGGAATTGCCGGAGGAGTTGAAGGGGAGCCTGCCGACCGTCGCCGAGATCGAGGCGGAACTGGCGCGGGACGAGGGTGCAAGATGAAACGCTCACAAGTCCTCCGCTTAAATTTATGCAGTTTTTTTTGACCCATCATCACGCGAAATCCAATGTTTTTGAAATCAGCGGCGGAGAGGCGTTTCATATCGCCAAGGTTCTGCGAAAAAAACCAGGAGATGTATTGCGGCTTTTTGACGGCAAGGGGAAAGTTTTGTGGGGGAAAATCGAGCGGATCGCGTCCGAGCGCGTGACCGGCCGGATTGTCGTCGAAGGGCCGGATATCGAGCCATTGCCTTTTGACATTCATGTTTATCAGGCTTTGCCCAAAGGGGCAAAATGGGACTGGGTTCTTGAAAAGGGATGCGAGCTGGGGGTGAGGCGTTTTGTGCCGTTAATGACCTCAAGAACAGTCGTGCAAATAGCGCGGTCCGAAGTTTCCAAAAAAATGGCGCGATGGAGAAGTGTGCTCCAGGCCGCGGCCAAGCAAAGCGGCTCGACGCGCCTGCCGGAAATTGAAGAGCCAAAGACTTTCCAAGAAGCCATTGGGTTGATATCGAGAGTCGAGAGTCGAGAGTCGAAAGTCGCGCTGTTCGCCTGGGAGTCGGAAACGGTTTCCCCGGTTTGGAAAGTTTTGGACCGTTTTGATAATTTACCGGAAACCGTTTCCGTTTTTATCGGACCCGAGGGGGGCTGGA
>JACQWW010000046.1 GCA_016209025.1 Elusimicrobiota bacterium
TTACGAACATCTGAGAGCTTCAAGCTTGTGCCCCAACCCAAATAAGCTAATACCGAGAAAACAGAGGCAGCTGGATAAATCAAGGCCTTGGGCACGCAGCGTGGCGGAGCAACGCCCAAGAGTGCCGCTATGTCCTCGGTAAGACGCTTTAAGGTCGGTATCACCGGATCAACCACATTCACAATACTGATTCCCTCATGAGACTGCGATAAAGCCAAGAGAGCATCAGTCAGTAGAGCAACAGAGGAAAGGGCGCGTCTATTGTCGCCTCGGCCAATCACCACAAAACACCTCTGAGCAATAAGACTGATCATCTTATTGATGGCGCCATTATCCCAATCACCATAAATAAAGCCAGGGCGCACAATGAGAGCTGACGGACCACCTCTTTGGGCCATCTGGATTAAGCAACGTTCAGCCTTAACCTTTGTGGCAGCATAGGTGTTGATAGGTTCCAGCACAGAGGATTCGTCCCGTGGTTGGGCGAACATATCTCCATACACAGCCACGGAACTCATATAAAGAAACTTTTTGATACCATTCTGGTACGCTAGGCTGCTTAATTTCTCAACAGCCTCAAGATTGACCTTGCGTAAAATCCGAGGATTAAAATGGCAAGTTGGCCGATGGGGCATCTCTCCAGCTAAATGAAAGATATGATCGCAGTGAGATAGCCCAGCTTGCACCATTCTTTCCCAACCATCATGCGTAAAATCGCAAGGAATTAATCGAAGACGGGGCGACTGAAAAAGAGGGTCATTGCTAAGAGCATAAGGGTGGCGAACAGCGCAGATGAGCGAACGCCCCTTGGCCAACAGCCCAGCCACAACATGACGCCCCACACACCCTGTGGCTCCAGTGACAAAATCATAACTCAAACGCTTATACCGATAGTGTTTAGGGACGATAGATGTCTAAAGGGGTGGGCTTTCGTTCTTGAGGATTGATTCCCTGGCGGATCTCCCAGGTCATCGTGGTTCCTGCGGTCCCATCAGAGTGAATGGGAATATCAAAAAAATCAGCTTTGTGATTCTGTGTCCATTCGTGAGCAAAAGCACTTGCCTTATGGGGTTTGAGTCTCAACAGCACATAAAATAAGGCCCTCAAGTTGTCACGTAAGTGGGCTAGCCCGCTAATGCGCGCTAAACGTCGCATAATCATGTTCCCGCGCATGTAGTAACGCCCATACACTCTCTGATGGAAATCAAAAATTTCCTTTGCTGTAATGGTGGGCAGATTGAGGAGAAAAGCGGCCATCTCAAAATCAGACCATTCCTCAGTTACCAGGGCATTGTTCTGTTTGGCCCAGCGAAAGAGTTGCGTGCCGGGATAAGGGGTGCAGATATGAAAATAGGCCAATTCGGTGTTCAGCTCTATGGCAAAACGGAAGGTTTCTTCCAGCGTTTCGAGCGTCTCCCCTACATTACCCACAACATAGGAAGCACGCACATCCAACCCGCATTGATGGGCTGTCCGCACGGCTTGCTTAATACGATTAAACGCGATGGGCTTGCGGAGGAGCTCCAAAATATGGGCATTCCCTGACTCCACTCCCAAGAGTACTTGATGGCAGCCAGCCTCCTTCATTACTCGTCCCAACTCCTCGCTAAAGCAATCGGCACGCGCATAAGCTGTCCAGACCACATCCAATTTGGCTTCCTTCATCAATTCACAAAACCTCATCACATTATTTTTTATCACTGTAAACGTATCATCAAAAAATTCCACCTCATGAATGCCATAGGTCTGATATAGGTACTTAATATCCTCTACCACAAGTTCCGCCCCCCGTGTCCGCAATGTTGTGTTGGCTGAGTTACAGAAGGTACATTTACCTGGACAGCCGCGTGTCATCATGTAGTTGATAGCAGGAAGCCTCTTGTAAGATCCAACGCCTGGATAATAGAGATGCATGGGTACTAAATGATAGGCTGGTCGTTTATATTTGTTTAAATCCATCTCGACCTTGGCAGGGGGATTGTGGACGATCTGGACGCCATCGCGGTAGGAAATGCCTGGGACGCTTCGATAGTCTGAGGATTCCAGTAGTTGTAAAAATGTTTCTTCTCCATCGCCCCGGACAAGAAAATCTACGGCGCTATTAGCGAGGGTTTCTTCGGGGACAGCTTCGGCATGGATACCCCCAAAAACAACTCTGCTGGCGGGACACGCCTCTTTAACAAGGCGTGCGATTTTATGAGCCGATACAGAAGTGGCGGTCAAAACCGTGAGACCAACCCATTTAGGATTGGCTCGGCGCACTGCCTCTTGAATTTCAGGGATCAGGAGTCGCTCTACATGCACATCGAGCACCTGGACCTTATAGCCATGCTCTTCCATATAAGATGCCAAAGACAGTAACGATAAGGGGGGCATGGCATGTTCCATTCCCGTCCGGATATTAGCCTGCGTCTTGGCAACCCAAGGCGGATTAATAAACAGCACATCACACGACTGGATTTTTTTTGACGTAGGCCCCCCGGCTGTTGTGTATTTCACAATTCCCTTTTAATTTTTATAGCAGATCATCGCTCGCTCCACAAGGGGGCCAGCGCATGACAGGAAAATCGAAAGTTCTTTTTGGGTACGCTGCGCGCCGTGGCCTAAATCCCTTTGGAGAAATTGCTTCACGAACTATGGAGTTAGCAGGTATTCCAGTAATGTCCTGACGATAGCGCCGGTGCCGCCGGGAGGGCAGGTCGGCGTTTCAGTATCGGTCCAGGCTGTGCCGGCGATATCGAAATGGGCCCAGGGCTTGGAGTCAATGAACTCTTCCAGGAACAGCCCTCCGATAATGGCGCCCGGCTCGGAACCGCTGCCTTTTGTCGAGATATTGGTCAGGTCGCCCACCTTGCCTTTGATCCGTTCTTTATATTCGGCTACGAGCGGCAATTGCCAGATTTTTTCGCCGGTTTCCTTGGAGGCTTTGGCAATATCAGCATTAAGTTTTTCATTATTGCCCAAGAATCCCGTCACATTGTCGCCGAGGGCGACAAGAACGGCGCCGGTTAATGTCGCGATGTCAATAATAACGTCCGGATTTTGCTTGACAGCGTAAGCCAGGGCATCGGCCAGAATCAAGCGGCCCTCGGCATCCGTATTTAATACTTCTATGGTCTTGCCGTTCATGGCGCGCAGGATGTCCCCCGGTTTATAAGCGTTGCCGCCGGGCATATTTTCCGTCAAGGGAGTCAGGCTGCCGGCGGTTTTAATGTTGAGACCCCCTGAATCGAAGGTGATTCCTTTGCCGACAAGGCATATTTTTTTCTTCGGGGCGGCCGGCGGATTAAAAACGCAGTGCACAAAAACAGGTTCATGGGATGAGCCGGCATTGACGCCCAGCAGGGCGTTCATGCCCAGGCGCTCGATTTCTTTTTTGCCTAGGACGCGCACCTTGACCCGGTTTGAAGCGAGAGATTTGGCGGTTTTGGCTAGATCGGCCGGCCTTTTCTTAGCCGGGGGATCGTTGACCAATTCCCTGACAAAATTGACGGCTTGCGAAAAAATTTCCGCTTTTTTGACGCCCTCTTTGGCTGGCGCGGTTTCTTCGGGTTTTTCAACGAGCAGGCAGACTTTTTTAAGGGCCGGCTCTTTTTTCGCTTCATCGTCCGTTTTATGTTTGGCATAACGATATGAGGCCAGGAGCGCGCCTTCGGCCGCGGCTTGCGAAAGTTTTGAAAGGGCGATTTTGTCGGGCCATCTCGGCAGGTCAATCCAAAGATTTTCGGTCTGTTTCAGCGAGGCTTTAAGGGCTTTGCCGGCTGCTTCGCGCAAGGCTTCAGGTTTGGCTTCTTTTGTTTTGCCGAGGCCGGCTAAAACCAGGCGCCCTGCAGGCTCGTCTTTTTCTGGATGGATGACAAGAAGGTCGCCGGATTTTCCCTTGAAATTTTCTTTTTTGGCAATATCTTCCAAAATCTTTTCTTTTTTGGCGTCCATCCAGCCTTGGGCGCTGAATTTTTCGTTTTCCCAAAAAAACAAAACAAGAGTATCCTTGTCTCCTTTAAAACGCGATCGGTCCAAACATTCGATAATAATGGTCATTTAATTCTCCTTGGAGGCAGAAGGTTATCGGATAACAAAATCTATTTTACTGAAATTTGCCAGACGGAGTATGGTTATTATGTTTTTATGCCCAAAGCATCTAGAAGTTTCTGCCACCACGATTTTTGGACTTGCGCCTGAATTTTTTCCGGCGGCTTGTAATCAGGCGGAGGGATGAAAACCGGCAGAGTGAAGGAGGCCTTGATGCCTTTGCCGGGCTCGCGCTCTTCGATCCAAAGTTTTCCCTTTTGGAGATCAATGAGGGATTTGGCTAAAGTCAGTCCCAAGCCGAGTCCTGATTGGCCGTCTTTATCCGCGCCGGAATGCTCGAATTCGCGCATGATTTTTTCCAACTCCCCTTTCGGTACACCCTTTCCTTCATCGGACACGCAGATGACGAGAAACCCGTCATTTTTTTGGACGCCCCGCTCAATCGCCACCTCGATTCTGCCGAAAGCAGGAGAGTTTTTTATGGCATTGGAAAGAAGATATCCCAAAACCTCAAGCGAACGCTTGGGGTCGGCCTCAACATCGGGCAGGCCGCGCTCTTGTTTCGGCTCGATGGTGATGTTTTTGGCCTTGGCCCAAGGCAGCATCATCTCGATCGCGTCGTGGATGATCGCATAAGAGGAAACGATAACCTTAAAGACCTTGATCTGTCCGTTTTCAATCTGCGAATAATCCCGCAGGGACTTGATGATTTTATCAAGCCGGTCATTTTGGCCGGCCAGGTGTTCAAAGAGGTTCTTATCATCCGGGCTCATTTTGCCGGTCATATTGGATTTGAGGGTTTTAAGACCGCTGTCGAGCGTTTCGATCGGCGCGGATAAGGCCGTGATGATAGAGGCGATCATTCTGGTTTTAAGGTATTCGTATTCTTTGATTTTTACCTGCTGGGGCGGGCAGGCCAGCAGACCCACCACCCTCTCCATCTCGTTGTAAATCAAGGCGGCTGAGGGGCGCATGGCGTTGGCTATATCTTGGCTGCTGTAAAAGTTGATGGTCGGCGCCACGGGCTTGGTCGGCATATGGCTTAACTCCCGGGCAATAGCCAGCAGATGACTTGCCGGCTCAACTAAATCAACCAACTGATTGCCGGCTATGTCTTTTTGTTTTTTGCCGAGCATCATTTCCGAAACCTCATCGGCAGCCAGAACATTCGCATCCCGGTCAACAGTTAAAATTCCTGCGAATGAGCGGCTTAAAACCGCCTGGATTCTTTTTATTTCGTTTTCCAGCCGGGCAATTTCAGCCAGAAGCACCTTGGAGGCTTCATTGACCATGCGCTTCACCTCGGCTTTCATCTCATCCATGCCGAGATCGAGAATTTCCTGATTTGCCCCGCCGGTGTTACTGAGGGCCGAAGCGGTTGTCAGGCGTTTTAGGATTGCCGTCATAGGATCGTCGTCTTTGGCCTGTTCCGGCCCGTCTTCGCTGGCTGTTTTCGCGGCCGAGGCGGCGCCGGCTTGTCCTAAGCCGCCGGCGCTTTGCTTGCCGGCCGGCCCCGTTTCGATAATTACTCCATCTTCCTGTTTTTCCACTTTGGAGTAAAAGGCCTCGTTGACCTTGATGTGATGGACGCCTTTTTCATTGAGCCATTCGTCAAGCTTGAAAGTCTTGGGATCGGTAATGGTTTCGCGGAAGACCCGGCACAGGCACAAAAGATCATCCGCCGGCAGTCCGCGCAGAAATGAAACGCTGTGGAGATTGAACTTGCCGAAGAGACTGCGCAGTCCGGCTGACTGCTCTTTCAAGCTTCCGATGCGCCGGCCGTTTACCAGGAGGCTCTCATGATCGAGGGAAAGGACGATTTCTTCGTGGCCATGTTCAGCCAGAGCCTCGCTTAAAGTCTCAGCGGCTTCGGCAATCGTTTTGGCGACAATGGGATGCTCCGGGCCGTAAAGGTAGGTCTGGGCCACGGCCCGGCCGATGGCAACCAAGACTTCTTTAGTCTGTATTTCAAGAGTGGGCATTGGTGGTTTTAGATTTTGACTTGAGCAGGGGCGGCCACAGCCTCGCCCACGTGCGTAATATCCTGAAAGAGAAGAGAAGCCCCGAGCAGCCGGCCTGCGCCGTCTGTTACCGGGGCGCAGGAATAGCCGATTTTTTGGCGCATGCCGTCCACGCCGAAAAGATTTTCCTGGCGTGTCTGCGCCATGCCTGAATCAAGGACCATCCGCAGCTGTTCGACGAGGGCCCCGTAGAATGCCTCGATAGCTTTCAGGGGGGCGCCTTTCCTAAACAGTGAGCCGCAAGGCTTGAGAATCTCTTTCGCCCTCTTGTTATAGAGCAGAATATTCAAAGCCGGGTCCACGATGATGATGCCTGCGGTGAGCGTTTCCAGGATGGATTGTTTTAAGGTTTCGCTCTTTTTGAGATCGCTCTGACTGCGAGCTTTTTCAAGGGCCGAGCCGGCCACCTGGCCCAGCACGCCTGCCAGCTCTTCGTCCGCCGGGCTGAAAGGGCTGCCCCTTTTATTGACAAACTCGATGACTCCTTCGAGCCTGCCGCCGAAAAGAATGGGCGCGGCCAGGGCATTTCGCGTGGCAAGTCCGGTTATTTTGTCGTAATCAGCCGAAAGGCCCGGTCCATCTCGAAGGCGGTCCACCCGCACGACTTGGCGCTGTTTTGCCGCGGTTCCGGCCGCCCCCATGCCGATTTTGAGCTCAATTTTTCGTAAGGTTTCGATCGGCGCCCCATAGCAGGCAGCGGGCCAGAGGAGGCCGTCGTCTTTGAGGATAAAAATCGTCCCCCCTTCGGCATTAATGTCTTTTGATATTTTGGAGAGAATATAGGAGGCGATTTTTTCCTCGTCATGGATGGTGTTGATATCGCTGAGAATTTCGTAAAGAATCTTGTAATGATAGAGGCCTAAAGGCATAAAAAGAATTTAACTTTTAAAACAGTCCCTTAGCAATGGGGTCAGGTCTTCATTTGTCACTTGTTACAACAAATTGTGGCCGCCATTTAGCTACTACCAACAAGTGACAAATGAAGACCTGACCCCTTCCCCCTCTGAAGACCTGACCCCATTGCTTATTCCAGCGACGAGCCGATTTCCTGATAAAAGCC
>JACQWW010000014.1 GCA_016209025.1 Elusimicrobiota bacterium
AACGCCCAGATCGTCCGTATGAGAAGCGATAATGATTCGGTTCATCCCCACGCGTGTGGGGAACGCTCTGCCTCGTGTGCGCTGCGAGCTAGGCTTTGCGGTTCATCCCCACGCGTGTGGGGAACGCCCCGTGAGTATATTGCCGAGACACGCCCAAAACGGTTCATCCCCACGCGTGTGGGGAACGCTCTTCTAAATCTCGTTAAAAATTACCTGGAGACGTTTTGGGCCATAAAATAAGTTGGTAGACGAAAAAAGGAGTTACCAAATTGTCATCCAGTATCCAAAATATTATCTCCCGTCAATGATCCTTCTTCCGGCAAAAACGAAATCAACTTCACCCCGTCCATCTCCTTGGGGATTCTCCTATTCTTGCCCAAAGTGACAAAGTCAAAACCCGTTTCGGTCAGAGCGTTCCACGTCATCACAGCATTGCCATCCTCTATATCACGTTCCACTTGAGACCAAAGCATCTCGCGGACGCGCTGGGAGTAATCACCCACAAAAACACCTGAGCGCACCTCCAGCATCCATATGGCCAAGCGGCCTCGCAAACGCGGAGGCACGTTCTCAAGAACGATGACCAGCATCGCCGAGCCCCTCCTCCTCCGGAATAGCGGGCTGTACTGCATAGTCAGGATCTTCCGGCAGTGGCAGACCACCCACAGCCAGGACCTCTTCAATGGTCGGAATGATTTTTGCTAATAACTGCGTGCTGCGGAACACATCCCGACAGGCCAATCTAACCATCTGCTCCGCATCGTGAGGGTGCTTAGCCGCTGTCTGGAAGGCTACTGGGACAACGACATCGAATTTAAAGAGGTCCGCAATGTCATAAACGAAGGATAAGGGCTTGCCTGTATGCAGAAAACCGATGCCCGGGGAATATCCCGCCGCTAACACCGCCGCTTCCGTGATCCCGTAGAGGCAGGCGGTCGCCGAACTTAAACAACGGTTGACCTCATCGGAGCTGTCCCATTTTGATGGATCATAATCACGACCATTCCATGAGACTCCGTAGCGACGCGCCAGGAGCTCATAAGTTTTGCGCACGCGGGCGCCTTCAATGCCCCGTAATTGTTGGACGCTGCGTTTGGCCGGAGGTTCTTCCTTAAATCGCATGGCGAACATCTTGCGCACCACCTTGAGCCGGGCATCCTCATCCATGGCGAGTTTTGCCTGATAAAGCAGGCGGTCGGATCGAGCGCCTCCCGGCTGGCCGGATGAATATAGACGGACAGCCGCCTCCCCAACCCATACCAACAGACATCCCACCCGCGCCGCCAGCGCCACGGCCGCGTGGGACACCCGAATGCCGGGTTCCAGCATCAGGCAACAAACCCCGCCCACCGGCACTTGTGTCCGAATCCCGGTCTTATCCACAACCACAAAGGCGCCGTCTATGACGTCCAGATTCCCCTTTTCCAAGAAGAGGAGCGAGAACCGCTCTTTGATCGTGATCGGCTTCGGGTGTTCGTACACGCGTCAAACCTCCTGATTATTTTTTCTTTTCTTTTGCGCCAGCAGTTTCTTTACTTCCCGGTCGAAATCGGACTCAAAACGCCTGTCCTGCCCGACACGGAAAATTTCATATTGTTTTTCGGCCAGGGAGATGGCGACGTCATGGGACACCTTCCCCTTGTCCAGCAGGATGTCCTGTTCGTTGAACTTGAGGAACGCGTCCAGTTTTCCGCCCAGTCGCTCATGCGCATCAGGCGGCCCTTGCCGGCCTGGAACTCGGCGTAATCCAGATACATGTTCACGATGTGGTTGAGCCTCTTTATTTCCCCCTTTTCCAGATAATTTTTGGCGATGCGGACGTCGGAAGGTAGTATTTTCCCCTTCGGGGCTTTCCTCCACGTGGTCAGCCCCATGTACGGCTTGTCCTTGTCAACCCGCGAAGCAATAATCTCCGCCGCCGTCTTGCCGGTGATGGCGAAATGCAGCTTGTTTTGCACCGTTGCGAAAAACTTTTCCGCTTCGGCCGTATTCGGCGAATAATCCACGGAGGTAGCGTAAATGTCGGTGATTTTCTGATAAGCCATGCGTTCGCTGGCCCTGATCTCCCGGATCTCTTCGAGAAGTTCATCGAAATATTTCGCGTTGAATTTCGATCCCTTAATGAACCGGTCCTTGTCGATCGCGAAGCCCTTTAAGATGTAGTTTTTAAGCCGGTCGGTCGCCCACGTCCTGAATTGGGTGCCGCGGGCGGTGTTGATCCTGTAGCCGACGGCAATGATGGCTTCCAGGCTGTAATAGGTCAAAGAGCGTTTTACCCCCCGCGCTCCCTCTTTTTGAACTGCCGAGAATTCCTCGGTAGTTGCCTTTTCATCCAATTCGCCGTCGGCATAGATGTTCTTTAAGTGCAAGGAAACGTTGTCCGGCGTGCATTCGAAAAGTTCCGCCATTAGCTTTTGGGTCAGCCAGACGTTTTCCTTATTAAATAAAACCTCGACCCGGACCTTCCCATCCTCGGTCTCATAAATCGTCAGTTGGTTCGGATTCATAACTGTTCCTAACCTTTAATGGCTATGGGTTTTAGTTTTGGAAACACGCAGTCAACCGCCTCAAACCGGCCGGACCAGCATCAGGCCGCAGCCAAAGCCCTTGGCCGGACCTAAACCTTGGTACAACGTCTCAAGGAAACGTTCCGTATCCATCACCTTCAAGACGCCGGCAATGTCAATAGTACTCAATGAAATTTTCAATTGCTCCTTATTTTTGAAAAACCGGTGTTGGCGATAGCCATTCGCCTGGATAGTATCTAAAAACAATTCAAATCCATGCCGCTCTGAGCGTTCGGTAAGCCAGATCAACCCTTCCGAATGAACAAGCTCCGCTTCAGAGGGCCATTGAGCGCAAGGCGTCTCGGCCCTGACCTGCGCTTTGCGCTCCATAACGACATCGTGGCGATGATGCCGGCCTTGCTCGTCCTGTTTTGTTCGCACAGGATTAACGCGGACTGAAAAGGCGAGCTTTTGCCCCTCGTTAAGCGCCGGATGGTACGGTTTGGTTTCCACTTTCCAGAAACCGGTGCCGTCGCGCGGTTCACGGGAAGATACGGCATAGGCCGAGAGTCCGCCGCGCTCTTGCTCCTGCCGGTAGAGGAAGTCCCTCGTGCGGTCCGGGCGATCCGCGAAAAGGTCCCAGATCATTTGATGGACGCGGTAATCGCCATCCACATCCAAACGTTTCCAGAATTCCGTAATCCCGGAGACATCGCGGCGTAATTGAATCCTGGAAACCTGCCTTTCAGGCCTCTTAGCCACTAGGTAGAAACCGTAAGGCTCCGACGTATTTAAGGATTTTTTCTTGCTCTGAGGCAAGTCTTGTCGTCCATTTCCAGGGATAAAGACCAGGCAAGGCATGGCTCCGCCAGCGA
>JACQWW010000026.1 GCA_016209025.1 Elusimicrobiota bacterium
GGAGGGTAGACACCGCAAGGCCGTCAGACTTGCGCTTCAAGAATGGAAATTATACGAGGAGTGGGAAATTAAACCCAAGGAGGCCGGATCTGTCAACAGATCAGGAGAAAAAAATGTTGCAAATTAGACTTGACAGCACAGGCACAAGACTCGGTGCCGGCCTGCTGGTTGGGCTTTGGCTGGGAAAGACTCTCACTTTCTAGACCTCATAAGTTATCCTGGCGCTCTCAAGATGTGACCCCTTTTCCTTTTCTTACAGTTATTCGCAAGACGCGCAGCAACCAACGATAAAGAGCGAAAAATAAAAATCCAATTAAGATCCCCAGTCCCGAACCGGCTAAAACATCAGAGGGAAAATGCACCCCGACATACATCCGGCTGTAGCCCACCAAAAACGCCGCAACCCCGAGCGGCCAGAGCGTTTTTTCCGCCAAAATCAGAAAGGCGGCTTTGCTGAAAGCGTCGCTGGAATGGCCCGAAGGAAAACTGTAACCGCGGAATTTCCCGTCAGCAAGCGCCCTGGCGTGCTTGGGGGAACGCACCACTACGGCGAGTTCGGGATGATAATAAGGACGCGGCCTTTTAAAATAAGTTTTGCCGCCGTCGGTGACCATGGTATTGACATAAATACAAAGAATAAAAAACGGCACGCTGATCCAATGATGCAAGCCCCGCCGCCACAAAACACGGCAAAAACATAAAGGAATAACGATCCCGATAAACCACCAGGAAAAAGCCATGTCGGTGATTGCCGGAAAAAAGGCGTCAAATGCCGGGTGGATTAATTTTTGATTGATTAAAATAAATAATCGATGATCAAGAGTAACTACCCAGGTCGTCATTGCGAGGAGCCCCGACTAAAGTCGGGGTGACGAAGCAATCCCAAGTCAGAGCGCCAGCTCTTATTGCTCACGCCCTTGAGATTGCTTCGCCCGAGGCTCGCAATGACGGGAAGAAACATTTTTCATCTACCGGGCGCTGGAAATTAAACGAAGCCGGCCCACGGTTTCGATCAACACGCCGGCCGCCGCCTCAATGTCTTCGTAGCGCGTATCTTTGCCGAGGGAAACGCGGACCGCGCCTTGAGCCTGCCTGGGCGCAAGTCCCATGGCCCTTAAGACATGCGAAGGCTCAGGCTCGGCCGTGGAGCAGGCTGAGCCGGTGGAGGCGCAGATTCCCTTAAGATCAAGGCCCAGGACAACCGCCTCCCCGTCCACATTTTCAAAAGCAAGGCTTGAGGTATTCGGCACGCGCCTGGCCGATCCCCCCACGATCTTGACGCCGGGGATTTCCTTGCGAATCCTGGCTTCAAGGCGGTCGCGCAATTCTTTGAGGCGAAGGCTTTCGCTTTGGCAAGCGCCATAAGCTAAGGCCAAGGCCTCGGCCAAGCCGACTGTGCCGGCCACGTTTTCCGTGCCGGCGCGAAGCCCGCGCTCATGGGACCCGCCGGTCAATACAGGGACCAGGACCGCGCCTTCTTTGACATATAAAACGCCTGTTCCCTTGGGTCCGTAAAATTTATGAGCCGACATCGAAATCAAATCAGCCCCGAGCGCGGCCAACCGACCCGGCAGTTTCCCGGCAGTCTGCACCGCATCCGTATGAAAAACAATCCCTTTGGCCTTGGCGATCTTGGCGATCTCCTCAACCGGCTGGATCACGCCGGTTTCATTGTTGGCATGCATGATCGTAATTAAAATTGTTTGCGGGGTCAAACTTTTAGCCAAGATGTCCGGCTCAACAAATCCGGCTTGATTGACCGGCAGATAAGTAACCCTAAAGCCTTGCGCTTCCAGCGCCTTGCAGGTGTTTAAAACAGCATGATGCTCGATGGAGGTCGTGACGATATGATTTCCCCGTGATTTTAAAGACTGGGCCGCTCCCCGCACCGCCAAGTTGTCGGATTCGGTCCCGCCTGAAGTAAAAATAATCTCGGAAGGCTTACCTCCGATAAGCTCAGCAACGCGCTTGCGCGCTTTCTCCACCGCGGTCCTGGCCTCAACGCCGAAACGATAAGAGCTGGAAGGATTGCCCCAGTTTTCCCGCCAATAGGGCATCATGGCCGCCAAAACCCTGGGGTCTAAAGGCGTAGTGGCATTATGGTCAAGGTAAATCATGATTGTTATCTTTATAGCAATCAGTCCCGCCTCGCCGCAATGGGGTCAGGTCTTCATTTGTCACTTCCCTGCGGGAAGTGACAAATGAAGACCTGACCCCATAGACCTGACCCCATTGCGGCCAGTAGATTGAGCGCCGAAGCCGCGGCCAGGGCAACAACCAGGCCAAGAAGGCTGACCCGGACAGCGTCTTTAAATCCCGACTCTTTGACCATGACGGTAAAAGTGGCCAGGCACGGCAAATAGAGGGTCAAAAACAGGCAGGCCACTGTCAATTGTCCGGCTGTCAAATGAAAAGGCGCCAATAAAAGGATGGAAACGTCTTTTCTCAAAAACCCCAAAACCATCACCGAGGCTGTTTCCCCGGGCAAGCCCAAAAGAGTTCGGACCGCGGGTTCAAATACAGCGGTCAGAACAGCCATGACTCCGGCCATCTCAAGAATATTGACGATCATCACGCCCAGCATGATCATGGGCGCGGCTTCCACGATAAAACCGCGCAAGCGCATCCATACCTTGGTCATGAGAGTCTTAAGGCGCGGTATATGATAAGGAGGAATTTCCACGAACAGCTCAGGGGTTTCCCCTTTTATTAAACGATTGAGCATGAATCCGGAAAAAATTCCGATTCCTGCCGCGCCGGCGAACACTACTGCCACGTATTTTAAACCGTGCGGACCCAGGAGACTTAAAATCATGGCGCTTTGCGGCAGGCACGGCGCGATAAAAAGAGCCAGGGTCATGGCGATCAGGCGCTCGCGCCGGGTTTCCAGCACCCGGGTGGCCAGCATGGCCGGAACTTTACAGCCCAATCCCAGCATTAAAGGAATAGTGCCGTAACCGTGCAGTCCCAGCTTGTGCATGAGACGGTCTAAAAGAACCGCCAAACGCGGCAGATAACCTAGGTCCTCAAAAAATCCCAGAACCAGATAAAAGGAAAAAATGTAAGGAAGCACCACCACGAACGGCACATAAACGCCGGTAGTTAGAACCCCGAACGACTCCATGGCCTGGCCACTGCGGCCAAAAAGCAGGTCAAAACAAATGGCGCACGATTTAAGCGGGCCGGCCAGATGACTTATTAACGGCATATAAGCCAGATTAAAAACCGGCTCGGTTAAAAATTTAGTCAAAGCTTCTCCGAGCTCCCTGACTGCATAAAAGGCGGCGGCCATGGTCGCGGCGGCCATGGGGATGCCGGTCAGAGGCACAACCGAAAGGTCTTCTAATTTTTCAAGAAAGCTCGGATGTTTATGGGTTATTTTCTGAACCTGGCGGCTCAGGTCTCCGATCAACTGCCATTTGCCGTCGTCGCCGATGGGAACCTGGCGCGGCCTCTCTAGGCCGTGGCGCAGGATATTCGCCACGGTCTCATTTAATTCATTCAAACCTTCGCCGGTTACCGCCACAAAAGGCACGGCCGGCGCTCCCAGGCGCCGGGAAAACTCTTCAATGGCGATTGATATGCCGTTGCGCCGGGCAATATCCCATTTGTTGAGCAAAAAAATCACCGGCAAACCTTTTTCCAAAAGTTGAAGGCCGAAAAAAAGGTTTCTTTCCAGGTTGGTCGCGTCAAGAACGTCAATGACAAGATCGGCTTTTTCCTGCAAAAGCAGGCGGCAGGCCACATCTTCGGCAGGGCAGGCCGGCGCCAGGCTGTAGGCGCCGGGAACGTCGGTAACATCAAATTTCGCCCCGGCCAGCTTGGCGGTTCCCCGCGAAACTTCAACCGTGGTGCCGGGATAATTCGAAGAAATGACGTCAAGGCCGGTCAGCCTGGAAAAAACCACGCTTTTGCCGACATTGGGATTGCCGGCCAGCATTAGATTTAATTGCGCTGTTTTGACGGTTATGTGTTCAGCCATTTCCCGTCCTATGGCGACCTTGGAGCCCATGACCTCGACGATAACCGGGACGCGGCTTGTGGAACCGGAAACCTTGCGAATGCGCCGGCCTTTGTGAATGCCCATGGCCATAAGCTTGGATTTGAAGGAGCCGCCGCCGTCAAGAGATACAACGTCGGCGGTTTCGCTGTTAGGTAGTTCTAAAAGATTCAAATAATGTCTCCTAAACCGCCCTCTTTTTGACCCACTCGCCAAACCATATGTCCGCAAATTGACAATTTCCGTTTTCCTTCTCAAGCACCTCTTTATTAATCAGCAGTTTTACCGATTTCTGGACAGACGAAGCCGAGCCGAGGCAGTGCGTATTGATGAAATCCTTGGAAAATAAATCCATGCCTCCTGATATGGCGATAGCCTGCAATAAATGCCTTTGGGCCAGTGTCAGGGCGTCCCAACTTGAAAGATATATCGGAGAAAGGCTGACGATTATGTTTTCCAGCGCCGGGGCAACGGCGCCGGCCCCGATAATTTGGCCGCCGGCGCAATCATTCCAAATCTCGTGGCACAAATGAAAAGTATGGTAGGGAATGGCGCACGAAAGCCTGAGAATGTCATCCAAAGCTTCGGCCTTGATATTTTTTCCAGAAACCTCAAATTTGATCGCGATGAAATCACGCAAGTCTTTCAGGGGAATTTTGCCGAGAAAGACGACCTTTCCCATTTTGTAAAAAGGCTTATTTTTGTTTAAAACCATGTCCGACATGAGATGCCGCTTCGAGCCGGCGAAAAGATACCCCACATCTTTCTGGCGCTGAAAAACCGCCCTCATCATTTTTTCCAAAGTCTCGCCGCCTACGGTTCTCACTTCCTGGAATTCGTCAAAGACCACCGCGAATCTCCGCTTTTTTTTCTCGGCAACCTTTTGAGGTATCTCCAGAACGTCCTTGAGCACGAGAGAAAACTCGGATTTTTTGGGCGCGGCCTCGACGGTTATGGAAACCTCGCCTTCCGGGTTTATGGTCACATTGGGGCGCAAAGAGGGAATCAAATCCCTGATAAAGTGGATGACGGCTTCGGTTTTCGTTTCGCAGGCGCGGGCGATCGCCCTTGCGTAATGGGCGGCAAATTGTTCCAGCGTGGTCACATCGTAGAAGTCAAGATATGCCGTAAACACGTTTCTGCGCTTTAATCGTTCCAGCGCGTTTGCGGCCAAAGAGGTTTTTCCATAACGCATTGGGGATATGAGAAATATCCTTGCGCTGTTTTCAAGATCGCGCACAAGCTCTGAGAGCTCTTTTTTTCTGTCTTGGCATTATACCGAACAGTATAATTCAAATCGCCCGGCAGGCAAAAACATAATCGTTTAGATTATCCTTTTTTCATAACATCTCTTTATGCCACAACCAATGCGGATTAGTTTTTACGGCGGCGCTGACGAGGTCACCGGGTCGCGGCATTTTCTTGAGGCGGATGGCGCGTGCATCCTGATGGACTGCGGCCTTTTCCAAGGCCACCGCCGCCAAGCCATTGATAAAAACCGGCAGTTCCCCTTCCGGGCCAAAGATTTAAGCGCTGTTCTTTTGTCCCATGCCCATATTGATCACAGCGGCACCCTGCCCTTGCTGGCTAAAACCGGCTTTTCGGGCGCGATTTATTCAACCGGCGCCACCCAAGACCTTTGCAATATCATGTTGATGGACTCGGCCCATTTACAACAGGAAGACGCGAAATTTTTCAACAAAATTCATCAGCGGGCGGGGGATACGGAAAGAATCGAGCCTCTATACACCCAGGAAGATGCGGGCCGATGCCTTGAACTTTTCGCTCCGCAGGATTACGAAAAACCAGTCATTGTTTCCGATAATGTCCGGGCGCATTTTTTAAACGCCGGACATGTGCTGGGGTCAGCCATGATCATGGTGGAGGCATCCGCCGGCCGAAGCGCCGCACCGCGGCGCCTGCTTTTTAGCGGAGACCTCGGCCGAAGAAAAACGATCCTAATGAACCCGCCCAAGCCGCCTAAAAATATTGACTACCTGCTTATCGAGAGCACCTACGGCGGCCGGGTTCACGATCCCCTGGAAAAAACCGAGGAAATCCTGGCCGCCATTGTCCGGCGCGCCGCAGATGAAAACGGCAAAGTTCTTATCCCCAGCTTCGCCCTGGAAAGAACCCAGGAAGTGGTTTTTATTCTTGAAAAACTAAGACGCGAGAAGCGCATTCCGGAAATGCCGCTTTACGTGGACAGCCCCATGGCCGTTGACATTACCCGGGTTTTTCAAAAGCATCTCGACCACTTTACCATTGACCCGGAATTTAAAGATTACATCAACGATATGGATGACCCCTTCGGTTTTAAAACGGTCCATTATGTCCGTTCCGTTGAGGAGTCCCAGCGCCTAAACGACCTTGAGGAGCCGGCCATCATCATTTCCGCTTCAGGCATGTGCGAAGGCGGCCGCATCCTGCACCATTTGAGAAACCACATGGGCAAGGAAACAACGACTATTCTTTTGGTCGGGTACCAAGCCCACGGCACCCTGGGACGGCGCCTGATGGAAGGCGCCACTAAGGTAAAAATTTTCGGCCTGGAGCACGACCGGTGGGCCAGAATCGTCACTCTTCACACCCTTTCTTCCCACGCGGATAAAAACGACCTGATTGATTTTATCGAACGCCTCGAACCCCGGCCCCGCCGGATTTTTTTGGTGCACGGCGACCCTGAAGACCGCCTGTCCCTGGCCGGACATTTAAAAACCGCGGGCATTGGCAACGTGGAAGTCCCCAAATTCGGGGACACCTTTGAGCTGGACTAGCCCGAGGCAATGGGGTCAGGTCTTCATTTGTCACTTGTCA
>JACQWW010000027.1 GCA_016209025.1 Elusimicrobiota bacterium
GCTAGACTGCGTCGGGCTGTTCTGCCCTATGCCCATCATGAAAACAAAACAGGAACTTGACGCCATGAAATCCGGAGAAATTTTGGAAATTCTGGCCGACGACCCGGCCTTTGAAAAAGACCTTCCCGCTTGGTGCCGGGCATCGGGCCAGCAGTTCATGAAGATCGTCAAAGAAGGGCCGCTTTTAAAAGGCTACGTAAGGAGGCTTTAATGAAAATCAAAAGAAAAATCGTTCATATTGACGAAGAAAAATGCGACGGCTGCGGGCTTTGCGTGCCTAACTGTGCCGAAGGGGCGCTTAAAATCATTGACGGCAAAGCCAGGCTGGTCAAAGAAATTTACTGCGACGGCCTAGGGGCTTGTCTCGGGCACTGCCCGCAAGGCGCCATAACCGTCATTGAACGCGAGGCCGAGGCTTTCGACGAGCAGGCCGTGAAAAAATATCTCGAAACGGAAAAATCAGATATCCCCCCAAAAAACGCCCCACCCTCGCCCCATCCCCGCCCCAAAGGGCGGGGATGGGGCCACGCCTGTCCTTCGGCCCGGGTTATGAATCCGGAGGAACGTCCGAGAAATAACGATATGAAAGCCGGGGAAATCGCTTCGGAATTAACCCAATGGCCGGTGCAATTGATGCTGGTGCCGCCGCAGGCGCCTTTTTTGCAAAACGCCGATCTTTTAATTGCCGCCGATTGCGCCGCTTTCGCCTTTGGAGACTTCCACCGCAAATTTTTAAAAGGCAAAGCCCTGGTCATCGCCTGCCCCAAATTAGACGACGGCGAATATTACGTAGAAAAACTGGAACAAATCTTCCGCGTTGCCGGCCTCAAAAGCGCCACCGTCGTCCATATGGAGGTTCCCTGTTGCTTCGGACTGAAAATGATCGTCCAAAAAGCCCTGGAACAATCCGGCGTCAATATTCCGGTCAAGGCGATCGTCGTTTCCGTCGCCGGAGAAATTATCGAGGAATCGAGCTTGGAACAATCCGACGCAATAAAAAAAGAAGTGTGACAAATGTCAATAAAATCATCAGCCCGAAGGGGTTAAGACCCTAAACGGTGAATTCGTTGATTTAAATCAATTACAGCCCCCCAAGATACTGTTTAAACCCTGCTTGAATTAGGATAAATTACTAGGTAAAATATCTATATGAATTACCAGCAACTTAACCTATCCATTCCTGAAACAACTTATCGGGAGCTTAAGCGCTGGGTAGGCCCGGGCAAGGTGACCGATTTTGTCTTAACTTACGCCGAAATCGGCCTGCATCAATTTCGCGTTAAAAAGGCCCTCGAGGACTCGTATGGCGCCTGGTCGCAAGAAAATCATCCGGAATTGAGCCGCGGAACACAGGCTTACCTGCGCTGCGAGCGGCGCGACCGGAAAATCCATCAGTGACCTATCTTCTTGACAGCGACGTCATAATTGACCACCTGAGAAAGAAACGCCGCATCCAGGAGATTATCGGAGGGCTTGAGCCCGGCGACCGTCTGGCGTGTTCAGTGATTTCGCTGGCTGAAGTTTATTCGGGAATGCTCCCAAACGAAGAAACTTTGACTCACGAGCTCCTCGACAGCTTGATTCATATTACGGTTACCAAAGAAATCGCCGAAAAAGCGGCTGAAATCAAAAGACAACTGCAAAAACACGGCCGGGCCATCGGCCTGATTGATTGCTTGATCGCCTCAACAGCTATTCTGGAACATGCCACGCTCGTCACTTTCAACAGCAAACACTACCCGACAGTTCACAAAAAAATCCCATAACCGGGCTGGTCGGAAATGTCATATTTTACGCCGGGACCGAAATATACCAGGCAATGCGTCATTATTGGGGATTGAATCCGATGAATGCGCTGCAAACCAGGACGGCAACAGCTAATTTTAGACAGGTTTCACAGAGCGCCTTCCTTCGCGCGCGCTTCTCGAAGAATTCTTTTTCCGCTTGTATGTCCGGGGCTTTGTCTGCCGCAAAGGTCGCGAATAATTCGCGCAGGCGCGGATTTAGGCCCAAAAATATCTGCCCCATAATCACCATCATCCCAAAGACCGCCGTGAGCTTGAGCCCTATCGCCGCCCAGGCCGCCGGATGCAATACGCGGAATGCTCCGTGAAATAAGTAGTGGTTGAGCGGCATGGCTATCCCTGTGGCGAAAAGTGCGGCAATGAACGCCATACAGTAAGGCGCGTTGCCCTGGAGCGTTTCTTCTACCACCTTATCGAGCTCGTAATGGAGTTTAGGGCCGTACTGCGCGCGGGTGGCGACCAGGTTGCGGTTATAAAACGGCGCCGCCGCGCACCCGACCAGCGCGATATTATGCAACGCTAATAGAATTCCATGAATAATCTGTTCCGTCATTTTAATCCTCCCTGCCTTCGTTTTTAGCCAGCGACAAAGCTAACCTAAGGCCGTTGTAACTTCTTTCCGTGCCGTAAGGCGGGTCGTTCAAGATAAACAAAGTCCTCATATCCTTTCCTCCATCTTCAAAATTCATACCTCATGGCGAGGTAGAAATTGTCATTCTTGTCAAACTGTCCGAAAAACGTATTGTCCTTGGCTCCGCCGAAAATATTGCCTCCCAAGGCCAGCCAGATGCCGTCGGAAAGAGTGTGCCGGGCCTCCGGAATAAAATAAAAATCTTCGTCGGTTGGGCTCCAGTACCCGAACAAGGAAAGCCTCCAGGTTTGGTACTTAAAAAACTGCGTGAGTCTCAAGGTCAGCAATTGTCGGAGCTCATGCGCTTGGGGAAAGCCGGCCGGCAGACTCGATTTGTAACGGTCATAACGCATCATCTGTTCGCCGTAATATTGAAGCCCGGCCGTAAAATCCGCCCCAAGCTGGCGTTGGTATCCTAAAAGATAAGCGGCATGGGAATTGGGCACGATAGGGTCGCTTCCAAACCGGTCTTGCCTTGAGTCATAAAAGCCCCCTTCCAGTCCCAACAAACCTCCCGCGCCGGGACCCTGAACGGAAAATCCATAGACAGCCAGTTTGGGATAGCTTATGGTTAAAGCCGTGGGTGAAGCGAAGCTGTCCGGCATCATAACAGGCGAACGGTAGAATCCCCGGTAGGCATAAAGCGCGGTGTCCCAGCGGCTGATCGGCCGGGCAACGCGTAAAGCAGTCTCAACATTTTCCAGGTCTCCCTTCGGCTTAACCGTCGTTCTCTGGGTAATCCGGGAAAACGGATCAAAAAAAACAAAACGATCGGATGAGGGCATGCGGTCCGGCTCAAAAGACGGCATGGCCAGCGCTTCTAGAGTGAAGCCCTTGGCGTAAAAATTGCCCTTTAAAGCGCCCGCTCCAAGCTTAAGATATTCCAATGGTTTGCCTGAAAAAAGAGCTGTCCAGTCCTTGGGAAACACGTCATTGATAAACAACAGGTCACCTGTCCCCCAGGTAACGATTTGTCTTCCCAGGCGGATTTCAAAGGCCTCGGCCGCATAATTTAAGTTCGCCTCGCGGATTTCCAGACGATTTTCGCCGGCCACTTCATCGTGAAAAAAATCCGTCTTTGCCTGAAAATTAACAGGCTCACCCGGAGCCGATCCCGAAAGCGACAACTGCAGCCGTTCCTCGCCGAAAAGGAAATCCCCTGAAGCGGTCTTTGAGTCTGACGTGCCGCCCAGGCGCGAGGCGTGGCTCGTTTGAAGAAAGCCGTGCCAGGCAAGGCCGTCCGCCGCAAGAAGGGCCGTGGCCGGCAAAAAGCTAATGACAAATAAAGAGAATTTTTTTATTTGATCCATTCTTTTGGAGGGCTTTTCAGGGACCTTTCGTTAAATGCCTCTGGTTTCAAAGCAAGCCGATAATGAACTTGGGTTAATTCCACGACGCTCTGGTGGCCGGTCTTGACATTCTTCATGGTCCGCTTGACTACGGTGGGGATGCCGTCCACCTCCTTGATCTCATCTGCTAAAAAAACCTTGAATAACTGGTCTTGAACGTCGTAGTATTCGTCTTTAAGGGGAAGGCGGCCGGACTTTTCGATCCAGGAGAGTTTGCGTTTGTAAGAGGCGGCGTTTTTAGGAACGCTCTCAATGACCCAGCATGACTTGCCGTCTAATTCTTCTTCTTTAATGATTTTATGCGCATCCGCTTCAATATCCCTGCCGGAAACATCTTCGTAAGTAAAGTCAGAACCCACGAAGCTTGAGCCGGCATCGTGCGCCGCGATACGCTGGGTCATGTTAAGGGCCGGAATAAACATCCACCGGTCATCA
>JACQWW010000028.1 GCA_016209025.1 Elusimicrobiota bacterium
ATTCCCATTCCAAGGCTCCTTTTTTCCAGGCATAAAATAGGCCCAGAAAAAGAACGCCCACAAAAATCCCTATAGCAATAAGGCCGGAGACGCCGCTTTCTTTGGCGCGGACTGCCCAGGGATATAGATAAAGCGTTTCAACATCGAAAAGAACAAAAAGAAGAGTGAAAGTATAAAAGCGTATGTTAGTGCGGACTTGGGTCGTTCCCTGGGCCGGCATGCCGCATTCATAGACCGTTTCTTTGCAGGCATCCTTGACGCGCGGACGCAAAAGCCGCGCCATAATAAGCGTGATCGCGGTAAAACCGACCGCCACCACCGCAAAAATACCGACATCCGCCATTTCCAGCATTGCTACTTTCCCTGTATCAAAACTTTAAAATCTTCGCCGAATCCATAAGGATGGATCAATGTTTTTATTTGGAGATTGCGCTCGGCCTGGCCAAGAGTGTCCGGGCGCCCGACCATCTCCCCGATGCCGTGGCGCATCAAAAAACCTCCCAAAGTCTCGTAATAAAGCGTTTCAAAACCTAATTTCTCCCCCCATTCGATCAACAGGGAAAAATCAACCGGGCTGGTGATGTCTTGGCTGCCCGGGCTTTTTAGGTCCGGGGTTTTAAGTTTGCCTTTGGAAAAAGCCTTAACCGGCAGCCGGTTAAAAACAGCCGGCCTGATGTCGCCGTAATCGGCGGTCATGACAAAACCATGCTCCAGGCGGCTGCTTAAAATCTCCAAATAAGCCTTGGCATCCAAATTTAAGGCGTAAGTTTTGTTAAAAGGCAGATCCAGGCCGTAAGAAACGCATATAGGATCATGACACTCTTTCCATATATATTCCGGTTCACCGCCCGCTTTAAATTCGACATGAGCTATTTCTACCCCTTCCACCGACGAACGGCGGATTAAGCGCACGGCCAGCGCGTCTAAAAGTTCATTGGAAACGACAAAACCCCAGGCAGGAGGAATTTGGGCAATGTCCGGACAGGCAAAAATTTTGTCCGGATAAACAGCGGAAAGATCCTGCTGGGCTTTTGCCAATCTCGCCACGCTGCGGTCAACCAGGATAACCTGGAGGCTGGAAAACAACCGCGGCTCAAGGGCGATGAGGGTCTTGAGAATGCTTCTTGTTAAAAAAGCCTCGGAGCCGCAGCCGGCTTCAATGAGAGTTACGGCAGGCGGCTTGGCTGAAGGCGGCAGGAGATTCCACATTCTCGACATCTCCCGCGCCAATGCCTGTCCCAGATATGGCCCGAAATTGGGGGCAGTAACATAATCAGGAATCGCCTCGAGCCGGTTCGCATAGTACCCCTGCTGAGGATTATATAGCGAAAAGTCCATCCACTCTCTAAATTCCATATTAATAAGGCTAAAGAATAAAGGCTAAAGGATAAAGTTGAAGAATAAAAATATTAAGACAAATTTTTTTTCTTCGGCCTTTACTTTAGCCTTTATACTTTAGCCCTTAGCCTTTGAACTTAAAGGTCTTCCGCCCCTAAAGTTTTGCGGCTTTGGTCGGTTTGGACTTTGGTCACTGAATTGCGGACCATTTCCTCGACTTTCTTTGAAAGTCCATCAATATAATCGGCGCCGGTCCGATAGCCGGCCTCTTTCACGATTTTTTTAATTTTGCTTACTACCACAAACGTGTCAGCCATTTTATTCCTCCTAACACAAAAATCTCTTTATTATTCATGTTTTTTCTTCATTTTTCACAGCCCCTTCAACCGGCTCATCGGCGTTTTCCGCGCTGCCGTCCCAATTAAAAGAGCTGCTTGATAAATCGCTGTAAACGATTTCCTCAAGCTCGGCGCGCACTGAACCGATAAATACCTCGGCTTTCACCAAAACAGGTATTTTTCTTGAATCGTCGGTCAGCCAAATCTGCATTGATTTGCCTTTTTGAATAAAAATGCCTTCACCGCGCAGGGAGGGCTCCACGACCAGGCAATGAAATTCGCCGGCCGGCACCCTGACCTTATCGCGCTTGAAACGGTTTCGTTGCGCCTGAAATGGCCCTCCCGCAGATGCTTGCCGAATCCAAGAGAAAAAAATTTGCGCGTTTCCAGCCAAGCTTCATTCTTATCTCTGACCTTATAAAACGTATCAAAGAAAGGCAGGGTTTTGGCGTATGAAACGATATGATAGGCGTCTTTATTTTCATACTTGACGATTTCAGACGATCCAAGCTGGGCCCGGCCCACCTTCAAAAAACCCCACTCAACCGAATATACGTATTCTTCCCGTCCGAGGCCGATGGTACGGGCCAAATCCATAAAAGAAGCATCGCCTGCTCCGTGCCCTGGGGCGCTGGCCGCCGTAGTCAAGCCTTCCAAAGCGACCAAAGGCAAGGAAAAAACGGCCGCTAAAGAAAGAATATTGAATATTGAATATTGAATATAGGGGAATAAATCCTTAATCCAGTTAATCCTATATTCTATATTCAACATTCTACATTCTAAAGCTTATACACAAGCTTGAACCACAAAAAAGCAAAAACCCCGATGCAGGCAAGATAGTTTTTCCATTCCTTTTTCTCTAAACGGCTTAAATCAAGCATCTGCCGATTGAAATTTTTAAGGCCGGTCAAAGCAGTCTTGGCAGGCAATAAAATCGGGGTCCGGCTGATATAAGCCTCCCATTGACTGGGCCATCGCTGGGATAATTCCTCTTCTTCAATCAAAATCGCCTCTTTATAAACAAAAAGCATATATGATCCCAGAATAATGCCGAAAAGAACGAATGAAAAAAAATAACGGAAACTAAAACAAGCCAGCCACACGCCGCACGCTTCAATCATTGTTCCCAAGTACATGGGGTGGCGCACAAAGCGGTAGGGACCGTTGGTAATAAGCCCATCGGGTTCATTAGGCGGGATCAAACTTGCCCATAATCTTAAAGTGGCGCCTATTAAGGCGATTATAAAACCAAAGGCAAAAACAAAACGTATTCGAGGATGCGACAAAACAACAAGGATAAGGACAAAAACCACCCGGTTAAGCCTAACCCGATGGCGGGCAGCCAGATTTCTAAGTAAGTCGCAATAAAGAGCTAAACGATCGCTAGAACGCATAATTACGCTTTATTTTACCAGCTTCTCGCGGCCGACAATCCAACGTATTGCCGTAAAAAGGCTCCCGGCAACATAAATCGGTTTCCAATTTTTGTTTTTAGGCCAACGAGCCCATTCTTCGCGGCCATGGCCGGTGAGAACCAAAACGCCGGTTGAGCCGGCCGCCTTGGCAAGTTTTATATCCGCAATTTTATCTCCTATGACAAAAGAACGGCGCGGATCTATATTAAAACGCCGGCATGCCTGGCGCACAAGCAAGGGCTTGGGCTTGCGGCAGGGGCAATGATCCCATGGGGCATGAGGGCAAAAATAAACCGCGTCCAAACGCGCTCCGGACGAAGCGGACAAAAGCCTCTTCATCTTGTTGTGAATTCTATCAACCGTTTTCTCGCAAACCCATCCCCGGCCAATGCCGGATTGATTGGAAACGATAATAAGCTTAAACCCAGAACGCTCCGCCTGTTTAAGAGCTTTGGCCGCTCCCCGATAAAGTTTCACTTTTCGCGGGTCCCTCAAATAATGCGCTTCGTGAATGATAGTGCCGTCCCTGTCCAAAAAAATGGCCCTGTTCTTTAGAGCGCGGCGGAGCGGCGGAGCGGCGGAGCGGCGGAGCGCTTGAGCGTAAGAGCGGGAGAACGTTAACGCCGACACATTATCTACCCCTGCGTCGCTCCATCTCTCTGCCGCTCATACGCTCTGCCTCTCTGCCGGCTTGGCGGTCCAAGCAATGGCCAGCAATAAATATAAAGTAAAAACAACCTCCGTATCCTGAAAAGCGCTCTCCGTCAAATTCATAACCCAGAAAGCAGCCACACAAGCCAAGGTGGCGATATATAAATCACGATTTTCAGGATCGCTGAATAATAATTTAAAACTCTTCACTGTTATTGCGCCGAATAAAATCAATAAAACGATCAGGCCGGTAATGCCGCGCTCGCCGGCTTGCTGAAAATAGAGGTTGTGGACATCGGACCATATTTCCTGTTCATATGGAAAATACTTTTTCCACTCGCGGTTGAAATATTCCGGCCAGACAGTGCGGATATGAGCGATTCCGACCCCGGTCAAAGGGTTATCCCGAACGATTTTATAACTAACCTGCCACATTGTGAGACGATCTTGATTTTTATTTAAAAACATGGCGGTTTTAAATCTTTCGCGCATCACCGGCAAAAAAAACAGGATAAGACAAGACAACAAAAAAGGAAGCAGAATCGGCCAGGCGAATTTTTTGGTAAAAGCAGCATAACCGGCGGCAATGACAACAAGGCCGGCAATCAGGCCGAGGGCCGGACCGCGCGAGCCGGAAGCTATTAATGCTCCTGCCGCCAATATCCCCAGAATAATTCCCAGCCACCGCTTTGACCGCCACACGCCGGCCATAAAAATGGCCCCCAAGGCCAAAACTTCCGCATAAGTCAACGTGTGAATAGGACCATGAACGCGCTGATTATGTCTGGGAAGTATGGCAAAAGCGCGAATCCATTTGCTTGGCGAAACCGTCAGCCATTCATTGACCGACGGCGCCAAATGAATCATGGCCAATTGAAGAAGTCCGGTAATGGCTAAAAAAGCTATGCTGATGGAAAATCCCCTGACCGCCCATATTCTGGCTGAAGGATGATTTTTAAAAGAAAAATATAACAGCCAAAAAACAAAACACAGCAAATCGGCCCGCCAATACCGGAGACTGCGTTCAAAACCGATGCCGCACAAAGACGCAATAATCCCCCACAATGCATAAAGCGCAAAAGGCGCTAAAAGCGGGAAATCGGCAAGCCTGGGTTTTTGTTTGCAATAAATCGTCCAACCTATATAAACAAGGGTTAAAAACCCGATAAAAATATAACCCATGGAGATCGAAGCCGCCATGGTTAAAGAAAAAAGAAAAACAAACCAATTAATCGGCTTGAAATCAAGGGTATTCGAATTATTCGTCATTGTTTATATTCGCTCGATCGTTTCCAGCGATTATGACCCCAAAGCCAGTTCGCCGGATCTCTACGGACCCACTCTTCAATTTCGTCGGTCAACGCCTGCGTTAAAACAGCCGCTTTTTTTCCTTTATCAGCTGCGTCATCTAATCGGGGTAAATCCAGCTTTTCAAAACGCACAAACAGCCTGCGGCCCGACCTTCCCGGATAAATCCCGACGATCGGACTCAAAGTCTTTAAATGCAGTAAAGCGATCAAGCTTGACGTTGCCGCGGGCCTGTTGAAGAAATTTACAAAAATTCCCCCTTTATAAAGATTGTGATCGATCATAATGCCGAGGCAGCCGCCCTTTTTAAGCCACGCCAGTGTTTCCCGGACAGCCTGATGATGATTAAAGATCTTGATGCCGAGGCGGTTTCGATTGGCGTTATGCCAGCGATCCAAATAACGATTTTTCTGAGTTCTTCCCAAAACCGCCAAGGGATACCCGTTTAAGGTAATGGCCGAGCCGCCGAACTCCCAATTGGCGAAATGCCCGCTCAGACAAAGCACGCCCCTGCCCTGTTTCAACGCCTCATCGAGAACCCAGCGGTTTTGCAATTCGATATTTTCCAGGACCCATTCTTTTTTTAACGAACCGATTTTCAGCCACTCCAGCGCCGTTAAAGTGATATTACGCCAAAAAGCCCTTGCTGTTTCCTCGATCTGGACTTCGTCGAGATCGGGCATGGCCAAGCGTAAATTGTTTTTAACAAGACGCCTGCGCCTAAAGATGCAAGCGCCGGCGACCGGACCTAGGATGCCCGCCAACGGACCTAAACTGCGCCATGGAAGGCACTTCGCAGATGCCGCCATGAGGCGCACCAGGATATATTCCAGCAAATGTTTTAATTTGCGCATAGGCATGGGGTCAGGTCTTCATTTGTCACTTGTTGGTATTAACTCAATGGCGGCCATAGTTTGTTGTAACAAGTGACAAATGAAGACCTGACCCCATGAGTCACTCACAATTCAAGACCTGACCCCTTTGTCCCTTTGTCTTCCACGATTTTCCAAAACTCGCCCTCGCCTGAAAGAAATTTCCACTGTACTTCCAGCGCGCACCAAACAATGCCCGGCGTTTTAAAAGGACAGCCGGCCGGCCAAATTCGGCCGTCAGCCAGCCGCTCGGCATCTTTCAAGGTCGTCATCAGAACGCCGATCCGCAAGTTAAGGCAATCCTCCAAAACGCGCTGCAAAAGTTTTTGATCGTAAAAAGCATGATCCTCGAACACGAAATGCTTTAAAATTTTGGCCTTGACATCGCGGCGCGCCAGCGCTTCAAAGGCCGCTGGGTTGCCGATGCCTGAAAAAAGGGCAATCGTTTCATTTTTTAAAGCATCCAAGGGTTCAATTCGGCTGCCGTTGGAAGAACCACCAAGCAGGCGAAATCCGACGCAGTTATGCGCTGCGTCAAAAACAGGCAAATCCGGACGGTTCAGGAGAATATCCCGGCTTAAATTTGAAAGCTTGGCGCTCGAAATCAGATCGGCATGCGTCAAAACTATAATATCCGCTCTTTTCAAACCCCAAATAATAGGCTCTCGCAGTAAACCGTACGGCAAAAGCCCGCTGAGACCTTGATCATCCGCCGCATCAATCAAAACAATGCTTATATCTTTTTTTAACGATGCATGCTGGTGGCCATCGTCCATAATAAATACTGGTTGGTCGTTAATCGTTAGTCGTTGATCGTTAAAAAAATCCCGGGCGAGCTGATAGCGATTGGCTCCGACAAGGATATGGAAATTGCAGCCATAAACATCCATCTGCCTTTTTAACTGTCTCGCTTCGTCGGCTCCTTTATATCCGCGTGTTAAAATGCAGACTTGCAATCCCTGCCTTAAGAAATGCTCGGCCAAATAAGCGGCCATCGTTGTTTTGCCCGTGCCGCCAACCGTCAGATTTCCAACGCTGATGACAAAAGCATCTACCGCTCTTTCATGAGGAAAAAGCGCCGTCCACCAATGCCTGATCAAACAGGCGGCAAAATAAAAATAACTCAATAATCGCAGGGACAGCCTGCCTAATGCCGACTTATGCAACTTTTGCCAAATTTTTCTCATTTTTAACAAAACTCAACAGTTTTTCGACGGCATCAAACACCTGCTCAGGCTGCAAATTACCGGAACATTCACTATTCTTGACACAAATATTTTTACGGCAGCCGATGCAGTCGAGAGTTTCCATCCGGATGTAAGGATAAAGCGGATTCGCCGGAGGATTCCAAACAACCGGATCGGAGCTGGTATGAATCGTCAGAGCCGGCAGACCGACCGCCACGGCCGCGTGTTTGGTTCCGTTGCAATTGGTCACCAAGCAATCACCCAGGCTTAAATAAGCGGCCAAGTCCATAATGCTCTTCATTTGAGGCGCTATCCGCACTTGGCAATGATCCGCCGAATCAACGACTTTTTGCGCGGCCTGTCTTTCGCCCGGACCCCACAGGCAAATAACATTCGCCTGAACTTTTTCAGCCAAAAGCCTGGCCAGCTTTCCATAATGGCCGATATCCCATCGCCGGCTGGGCTGGCGCGACGTAGGCGCCAAAAAAATAAGCGGCCCCCTGTTTTGCCGCCTGATTCCCAAAGATTCCATGACCAGGCGCCACGCCTCGATTTTATCGTGATTGATGAAAATTTGCGGTAAAATTTTTTTCGGCTCGTCATCAAAACTGACGGCCTTGTCCGGTTTGCCGCAGACAAAATCAGCCAAATCCAATTTTACGGTCGAGGCATACGCCGGCGTCATCCGCTTCGGCCCCTGAAAATTGTAGATAAAGCGGGGATACGAACCCTCGAAAGATGCCCTGACCGGCGCGCCTGAAATAAAGGCGGCCCAGGCGCTTCGGCCGTTGGCCATAAAATCAATCACCCAGTCATAACGCTCCTTCCGGATGGCAAGCATAGTTTGAAGGCGCGGCAAGAAATGCTTTGGAAAAACCACAATCCGATCAAGATGTGGGTTGCCATAAAGGACATCGGAAAAATTCGTGTCAACCAAAAAATCAATCCGGGCCAAAGGAAAACGCCGCTTCAAGACAGGCAAAACAGGAGTGGTTAAAAGAACGTCCCCCAGGCGTTTAAGCTGGATAATGAGAATCTTTTCAGGTCTTCTTATCACCCCGCCACCTCTTTATACACTTGCGCTGTTTTTCTGACCATATTATCAACACCGAAATGCTGACGAACGAATTGATGGGCTCTGGCAGTTTTGGCTTTTATTGCCTGCCGGTTTTCCCCAAGAAATTCCTCAAGACAACGGCATAAACTTGCGCTATCGCCGCTTTTAAAAAGCCAGCCGCGGCTAGGGTCTCTGGCCCCAACTCCGTCCCCGAAGCTCGTCGCGTCCCTCTGGGACTCCAAACGTCCCAGACCTCCGGAATGGGGCTGCGGAGCGGGGCGGTTAGGGTCAACTAATTCCTGATTAGCCGCGAATGCTTCGCGAATCGCGCCGGAAGAGCCTTCGCCTTTCAAGGAAGGACACACCAGCGCGGACAGGACGCTCAGGATTTCCTCCACGTCGGCCCTCCAGCCCAAAAGTTTAAGGCGCGGCCCCGCTTTGCGGCGCAGCAAATCGGAATCAGTATCCCGTCCGGCCAACACAGCGACACAGCCGTCTGCGTTAATTTTTGAAAACGCCTCAAGAAAAACATCCTGGCCCTTCCATGATGAATAGTTTGCGATAACGCCGAAAACAGCTTTACCCGCCGAAGGCGGCAGTCCCAGTTCATCGAGAATCCGAAGGGAAGGCAGCCTGTGGCAAAACCTCGTAAAATCAGTGGAACTGCCGATTACCGCCAGCTTAGCGGCCGGCACGCCGGCTTTCTCAAGCACTTGCCGGACAGCGTGGGACACGCAAATATAGCGGTCAATTTTTGACGAGCAATATTTCCACTTGCTCGTCGGATACCAGGGAATCCGATGGGTCACCCTTCGGGAAACGACCAAGCCGAAAGAAGCGAAATGCCTGGCAACAAGAGCCACGGCATGGGCGGCTGAATGATGGGCGTGGACAATCGGCCAGTTATCCCGGCGCGCCAAGGACGCAAGCCTCCAGGCGGCCCAAAGATCATAATCCTGGAACATGCCGATTTCGTAAACATGAAAACCGGCCCGCTTAAAAAACGGCGCCACCGTGCCCTGGGGCTGGCAAACCAGGGCCTGCTCGAAACCCCATATTGAACGCAAACCTTCC
>JACQWW010000032.1 GCA_016209025.1 Elusimicrobiota bacterium
CTGTGACAACCGAAATGAAAGTTGCGGATGCGGCCGGCTTTGCCTCTAATGTCTATCGGCACCTTGCCTTTTTATTGACCATCGCCGCCGCCTTGGCCGCGGTCATGATCGGGCCGGCCGTTCGCTTGCTTTATGGAGCCGCCTATTTGCCGCTGGTCATTCCTTTCCAATTCCTTTTGACAGGAACAGTGAGTCTTGGCCTGGCAAGAGTACTCATAGACTACTTTAATGCCACCGGAACAACGTTGCGTATTATTTGGGTTTTCGGGCTTGCCATAATTCTTAATACGGCGCTCAATTTCCTTTTCATTTCTCGATGGCAAATAGCCGGCGCCGCGGCAGCCTCCTCCATCACCCATCTGGGAACAATCACCGTTTTGAGCTGTCTATTTCTCAAAACCAGCGGCCTGCCCGTGCGGTCTTTTATTCCAACGCATGAGGATTGGAAGTTTTACAAAAAGGCACTGACAGGAAGCTTGGTCAGATCATACATGAAACGCGTGTAATTTTTGTGATGACCAGAAAAAAAATCATTTTGATCCAACCGCCCCTGGCAGATGGGACCAAATTGTTGGTCGAAAAGAAAGACATGCCCTTCGGGCTTGCTTACGTTGCAAGATCACTGCTCAAGGCCGGTTTTGAGGTCGAAGTCTTCGATATTTACGGATCCCTTTATTACAAGAACTCTCCGTTTTTCGATAGAAACAAAGTGATTGAAAAAATAAGAACGCTCGAGGCTGATTTTTTCGGGATCGGCGCATTGTCTACGCAATACTCATATGTCAATTGGCTGGTTTCCGAAATAAAACAAGGAAAACGGAAGAATAGTAACGACAAAGAGCAGGCCTTACATTAAAAATATTGATGAAATCGGACTGCCGCCGTACGAGCTGTTTGATATGAATATTTATACCGACAACTTCTTATTTTTCAGCGATAGAACTATAAACATATTTGGATTGGGAACCGTCATTGGGAAGAAATACAAGGCGGCCTCTATCCTCACTGGAAGAGGATGTCCTTACAATTGCCATTTTTGTTCAAAAAGCTTTTCTGGATTCAGGTTTCGCTCCATTAATAACTTAATCGAGGAACTTAACTATCTCAAAGAAAACTACAACATCAACGCTGTTCATTTCTCCGACGAGCTCGCCGTTTGGAACAGAGAAAGGACCCTAGAGTTGATCCAAAAAATAAAACCTTTAAATCTACTGTGGGATTGTCAAGGGCGCGCCAATACGGTCGATTATGATCTTTTGAAAAAAATGAAAGGGGCTGGCTGTGTCGGCATAGGATTCGGAATTGAATCGGGAAGCAACGAGATTCTTAAAAGGATGAATAAAAAAATAACGGTGGAACAATCCGAGCGAGCCATGAAGGCCGCCCTTCGAGCGGGATTGATGGTCAAAGTGCAAATGATGATTGGCTATCCGGGCGAAACGCGCGAAACCGTCATGCAGACCGTTGATTTAATGAAACGGTGCCATAGTTACGGAAGACGCCTTGCTATTACCACTCCCTTGCCGGGCTCGCAATTATACGACGATTGCAAAAGCCAGGGATTTATTAAAAATGAGGCTGAGTATCTGGAAAAGCTTATTGTGGGATACGGCGGAGATACAATACTTGTTAACTTCACAAATATGTCGGATGAAGAACTGGTTGAATTGAAACGCGAAGCAGAGCAGATGATGGTCGCAAACTACGTCAAATACTTATTATGGCATCCAATAAAATTATTGGAAGCTTTGCTTCCGATATTGAAAGATTATGTGGAATTTTTCTTTTTATATCTAAAAAATCAGGAGATACGCAAAAAAACGCACCGGTTCATAAAAAAACGAATCTTAAACGTATTGTCATAAACATGATTAAGGACCGATACAGCCGCCTGATAAATGGCCGCGACAATGGCTGAACGCAGACGCCGCGTATTCCTCCTTATCACCTCCAGCGGTTTCGGCGGCGCTGAAACCCTTATTTACCAAATCGCCTGCAGGCTCCATTGTGAAGGCAGGCACGAAATTTTAGTCTGTTCAATCAAGCCCAAGGGCGCCGTGGCGTTTATGCTGGAAGACAAAGGCGTCAGGGTGGAAAGCCTTGACATGCTTGCCCGCAAGGAATGGAAAACGCCCTGGAAAATTTTTATGAAGACTTTAAAGTTGATCCGCCTGTTGCGCGCATTTCAGCCGGACATTCTTCATGCCTCTCTTTTTCAGGCTGACGTCCTGGCGGCCGTCTGCGGATTGCTGGCAGGCGTTCCCGTGCGTCTGGCCACCGTCCATATGGTTCTTAAAAAGAAATTTCCGGCGCTGATTATCGAACGTCTGCTCGCTCCATTGATCACGCGATATATTGCCGTTTCGCAAGACATTAAAAAGTTCTACGTTTCAAAACTTTTCCTGCCGCCGGACAAAATAGAGGTTATCTATAACGCCGTGGAAGAATCGAACGTTCTGCGGCGCAGCCGCCAAGATGTTGCCGCCGGATGCCGGTTTCCCTCAAACCAAGCTTTAATGGCCATGATTGGGCGGCTGGACGATCAAAAAGGCATCGATTATCTTTTGCAGGCTGTCAAAACCATGGTTTCCAAGAAAATCAATATCGGCCTGCTTTTGATCGGAGACGGTCCCGAGCGAAAACGCCTGCGGGAAGCGGCCGGGCGGTTGAATTTGGATCAACACGTGCATTTTTTAGGATTCCAACAAAACCCCATGCCATTGCTGGCGGCATCGCAAGCTCTGGTTCTTTCTTCTTTGGAAGAAGGCCTGCCTTTTGTGGTGCTTGAAGCTATGGCCTTGGGCAAGCCGGTTGTTTCAACAGCCGTCGGAGCCGTTCCGGAAGCCGTTAAAAACGGCGAAAGCGGCATTTTAATCGCGCCGCGCGACCCTGCGGCTCTGGCCCAAGCCATGGAAACGATCATATCCAAACCGGACATTGCGAAAGCCATGGGGGAAAAAGGCAGGGAAATTTTACGAAAACACTTTTTGGTGTCAGTCACCCAAGAACAGCTGGAGGCTTTGTACGACCGGCTATTCGTGCCTGTGCCCTAAACGCCGCTGGTACCCCCGCTCTCCAGCGCCTTTAAGATGGTTTTGCTGGCTGGCCTGCCGGATGGTCGGCACGGCTTTCGGCATCAAGCGCCAGGGTCTAGAAGCAATGTGTCCTTTCGGCAAGCGCGCGTATCCCCGACGGGGCGGGGGCTGT
>JACQWW010000033.1 GCA_016209025.1 Elusimicrobiota bacterium
ATCCCGCTCCGCAGAGCTTCGGGGACGGAGTAATGACCAGTGGCCATGGCCGTTTGTCACTTGTTCATGACAAAAATGACAGATGACAGTCCATTCTCCGCCGAAGGCGGATCCGCCTCCGGCGGAAGCAGAAGGGCGAATGAAGACCTGACCCCATTCCCCCACAAGGTTTACTCCTAACTACAAGTTGGGCAATCTGCCGCCCACGCCGGTGGAAACCCTTGAAAAAGCGCGCCAAATCGCCTTTTCCGAGGGTCTGCGTTATGTCTATATCGGCAATCTCTCCGGCCACGAGGCTGAAAACATCTACTGCCCCAAATGTAAAAAGGTTCTTATCCGAAGACACGGCTACGCCATTTTGGAAAACCTGATCGGCAAAGACGGCCGCTGCCCCCACGATCGGACGAAAATTCCAGGAATCTGGAATTAATCTAAAAGCCAAAAGTGCCTTGCATTTTGAAACTTATACTTTTAAAATACTATATATGATTTCCGGGGTCCATCAATGAAAAGACATTATTTATCCTTGCTTTTGCAATACCTGAAATATTTTCCGTGTGTCGCTTTAATCGGTCCACGGCAATGCGGCAAAACCACCCTGCTTAAACAACTGCCCAAAGGCTGGAGCGTCTTTGACCTCGAAAAGATCGCCGATTATGAAGTCGTGTCGGGCGACGCCGACCTTTTCTTCCGCCTTAATCCCGAGCGAGTGGCCCTGGATGAAGCGCAGTTGTTGCCCAAAATATTCCCCGCCCTGCGCGTCGCTATCGACGCCCAGCGCCGGAAAAAGGGCCGCTTTGTCATCACGGGATCAAGCTCGCCGGATTTGCAGCGCTCGATTTCCGAAAGTCTGGCCGGACGCGCGGCCACCATTGAAATGGCGCCCTTTTCCTGCGCCGAGGCCCTGGCGCTAAAACCAAGTCCCTTTTTCTCTTTCCTGCAAGAAGGACGGCCACTGCCGCTGTGGATTAAACGTCTCAAGCCGCGAAAAAGCCTGCGCCAAATACATGACTATTGGTGGCGCGGAGGCTATCCCGAACCGTGGCTTGAAAAAAACAGCCGCTTTCACGGCATGTGGATGGATCAATACATTCAAACCTATCTCTACCGTGATCTGGCAAGGCTTTTCCCGGGTCTCAATCAGCAAAGGTTCCGGCTTTTTACCCAGATGCTGGCCGGTCTGTCGGGAACAATCATCAACTATTCGCAGGTGGCCGGCCTCCTTGGCGTTTCCGCCCCGACGGCCAGGGATTATTTTGAAATCGCCCACGGCTCTTTTTTATGGCGCAAACTCGCGCCCTATGAAAAAAAGACGGTCAAGCGCATCGTCAAGCATCCCAAGGGTTACCTTAGAGATACGGGGTTGATCCATCACCTCTTGCGCCTGCCTGACCTTAATGCCCTGCTGGGACATCCCCAAAAAGGTTTTTCCTGGGAGGCTTTGGTCATTGAAGAAATTCTGCGCGGCTTAAATGCGGGAGGCGTCTCCTGCGAATGTTACTTTTACCGCACCGCGGCGGGCGCCGAGGTGGATTTGGTGCTGGAGGGCGCGTTTGGAACCATTCCCATAGAAGTCAAATACAGCCAAGCCGTAAAAGCTTTTGAGTTGCGCAGCCTATCCCATTTCATTGAGGAAAAAAAGTGCTCCTACGGACTTGTCATCAATAACGATGAAAAATCCAGGCTCTATTCCAAAAAAATCCTGGGTATTCCTTTTTCTTGTTTGTAGCTTTTGGGTTATCGGTAGAATGAAACCAGATCATGATTCGCAAGAATAAAAACAGGGAGATGGGGTCAGGTCTTCATCCCGCTCCGCAGAGCTTCGGGGACGGAGTAATGACCAGTGGCCATGGCCGTTTGTCACTTGTTCATGACAAAAATGACAGATGACAGTCCATTCAGCAGAAGGGCGAATGAAGACCTGACCCCGGTGCCATCCTCACCTTTTTTTAAACCGCTCAAGACAGCACTCCTCCCAATCGCCCAGTAGGAAATTAATATCGTTAAATTTAAGGGAATCTCCAATGGGTGCGCTCTCGTCAACAGGGCACATATCAACAGGAAGGGGAAAGTTGGGCAGGGGAAAATCTCTTAGTTGAAGAAGGACTCTTGGGAGGTCTTTTTTTTGTTTGTATAACCTTCCAGGAAGCGGGGGGTTGACTTCGGCAAGCCAGTATTCCTTGCGACCATCAATGGCAATTTCCTTAATGACCTGGCAATTCGCTGAAGGAAAATTGCAGTTGAACTCAAGAAGGTAATGATAATTTTTGGCTTCCTCTAGAATTTTAAGCCATTCTTTGGCTTGGTCTTCGGAAACACAAAGAAGGGCACGGTCATCAATTCTTGTATCCAGAGAATCCAGCTTGGCTGTGGTGTCATCACGGAAACAACCTACGCTTCCCCAAAATGGCCCTGTGCTTGCGTATGGTTGGGGTCCATGAGGGAAAAAAAGCAACTTTGATCTCATTTTTGATGGTTCTTTTCCTCCTAGCCATTTGTTTTGACTCGGGTCAAAATATTGAGAGGACCAATAAATCTCTCCAGAGACAGGAGGATGGATTTCAAGTAAGTATTGTTTTCTGCCCTCTCCTTTCCACATTTTTTCTGCTAGAACCCGGCAATGCCGCAGTTCCCTTACATGAAATCCGATAAAGTAAAACTCTTGATCCATGGAGGTTAAAATGGCGGATTCATGCGGATACATTCATGGCCAGGACGCACTCTTACGCGCAGGGTGGAATTGAGAATCACAAGTTCAGGCCAACCACCCTCCTGCCACCGATAGTCGTCAGGATCCGGAGCGCGCTGTGTTGCAACATCGGCTGGTTTGATAAAATCCTCTTGTTTTATCACCAGTTCCCCAATCGCCAAGCATTCTCCTGTATTGGCATTAGGCAAACCTGCCAAAATTCTGTAAAGAGATTTTGGCCCAACGTTGGGATTAGTGGGAACTAGAAAATGGGCAATTCTGGGATCCAAATTTGTCCACGAGCGCCTATACAGCCTTGTTATATTTTCTTCCGGTGTTAAGCCAGGCGGTCCATACACCCTATAGACTATCATGCCTTCTTCGACTTGTTCATTTAAGGCTTCCCTGGCTATGTTTTGAATTTGTTTTTTTCTCCGCTCCTCTTGCGTTTCTCCGCCTGCCGCTTCCCTTTCTCTTTGTTCCTCCTGGGCAGGAACAGTCACCCTGTCATTAAGCTCCTGGATGTTAATATCGAGATACCGCGGCCGGTCAAAGGTGGTGGAGAAGGGCTGGCCGTTTTCCGGGATGATGACAGCGGGAATGGTGACGGTTTCGCTCAAGAAAGGCAGGACATGGGTTTCTTGGGGCTGGTCATTGTTCTGGCTGATGGCCTG
>JACQWW010000034.1 GCA_016209025.1 Elusimicrobiota bacterium
CACATGGAGCCCGGCCGCCGAGGGATAGGGAAACATGTCTAAAACGTAATATTTTTGTCCCGGCGCCCCGCCTTTGGCGAGGCTCGCCTCCGGCGGCTTATCGCCGGTCTTGAAAACCCCGGCCTCATCCCAAAGCTTTTGCCATTTCAGCTCTATTTTTTGCGGTTCGTATCGCTCAGCAACCATTGATGTAATATTCTAATCCTTTTGCTAACCAGAAATCCCTAACTCTTGTCGAAATTTCCTGCTAAGGGACGGGATTTGGGGCTACATTAATCCGAGTTGTTTGTAATGCTCGGCTATCTGACGCAAAGCGCGGAAAGCGCCTATAATAAAAAATCCGCTTACAACGGCAATCACCGCTGTACATACGATCTTCTTGTTGAGGCTTAGTTTAGGGTGCAGCCAAAGAAGGGGCAGCATAAACGGGCCCACACAGAAAAATGAGACTACCAGGCTAGTGGAACTGAAATACCAGGGTACTGCCTCCATCTTCTGAAGCATTTCGCCGCAGTGTTTGCATTTGATGGCAAGGTCTTGAATTTCTTCCGCGCAAAAAGGACATTTCTTCATAGTTCCATCATAGGATAGCAGGATAGGAGTCAGTTTTCAGGCAAAAAAATTAAAAGTTGCAAGCGATTAGGATGCCAGATAAAGAAAATGCTCAATGTTGCCTTCAGGGCCGGGAACCGGACTGGGACATTCGCCGAGCAGGGTTAAACCCAGTTTTTTCTGGGCAAAATCGCGGATTTTGGCGATCGCTGCCATGCGTAAGGCTTCGTTTTTGACCACGCCGCCTTTGGTTTGGCCTTTTCCCACTTCAAACTGGGGTTTAACCAGCGCTAGGATGCGCGGCGACAAGTTCGTTGACAGTTTTAATGACCCCCTCACCCTGCCCTCTCCCTCGAGGGGAGAGGGATGAGGTGAGGGTGGTTTTTCGAGGCACTCAACAACGGCGGGCAAAATTATTTCCAGGGAAATAAACGACACGTCAATAGTCGCCAGTTCCGGCTTGGGGTCAAAAAGTTCTCGTTTTAAAAACCTCGCATTGGTTTTTTCCATCAAACGGACTCTAGGGTCTTTTCGTAGTTTTGCGTCCAGCAGGCCCTTGCCAACGTCAACCGCATAAACTATTTTCGCTCCGTTTTGAAGCAGGCAGTCGGTGAATCCTCCGGTGGATGAGCCCACATCAACGGCGATTTTCCCGGCAACCTGAACTTTTAAGGTTTTAACCGCGCCTTCGAGTTTAAGGCCGCCCCGGGAAACATATTTAAGAGTCGAGCCGGGCGATATTCCCACGGCCGTGTTGCCCTGAAATTTATCGGAGCATTTAGAGCAGACCTGGCCGTTGATAAGAACCTGCCCGGCCAAAATTAAGGCTTGCGACTTGGAACGTGTGGGCACCAGACCAAGTTTGACCAGCAATTCATCAAGACGAAATTTTTTTACTTTCATGGCGCCGCTTGAAAAAACTTCTTGTTTCGATTATAATAGAAATAAGCCTAATAAACAATATTAAAAATCGAAATGAAGAAAATAGAGCTTATTTATAGAGAAATTATATATCAAGCCATGGAAAAAGGGCAAAACCGTTTTATGCAAAAAGATTTAGCGGCTTTGTTTAATTGTTCCTTAAGCACGGTATTTCACGCCCTTATTAAACCGCGCCGGATGGGAGCCGTCAGAGTCGGCGGCCGATTCGCCGAGGTGACAGACATTAAAAAACTTCTTCTTTATTGGGCAACCATCAGATGTTTGGATAAAGAGGTGATTTATTCAACGACAACTAATCTTACGGTTTTTAATCTTGAGGGGCAAATGCCGCCGGAAATCGTTTATGGCGCTTTCAGCGCTTTTCGCCTGCGCTTTAAAGACGCGCCGGCTGATTATGACCAAGTTTACATCTACGCTCCCAAGGCGCGAACCATTAAGAAACGTTTTCCTCAATCTGACAAAGGAACTGTCAAGCTGACCGCGTTGGAAGCTGACCGGCATTTAGCGCGATATGGAAAGACCACGACCTTGGCGCAAACTTTTGTTGATTTATGGAATATGCCCCAATGGTATGCGCGCGATTTTGCTAATGCTATTTTGGACAAAATTCCTTAAAAACCTATGGGCGCTTATTGGCACGATTTGGTCACGGAAAAAAGCTGGCAGGTTTTGACCGGTCTGCAAAGTTCATACCGCTTTACTTTGATCGGCGGCTGGGCGATTTTTCTTTACTCCAAATCATTAAAATCAAAAGACATAGATTTGGTTATTGATTACGACGAGCTGGCCAAGCTCCAAAAGCAATATCCTGTCGTAAAAAACGAACGGCTTAAAAAATACGAGGCCAAGAATCAGGAAATTGACATTGATATTTATGCGCCTTACTATTCAAACCCCGGCATACCAGCCGAAGAATTGCCAAAATTGGCGACAGCCCTGGAGGGTTTCAGCGTTCCGAAACCGGAAGCTCTTCTTATTTTAAAACAACAAGCTTACAGCCAGCGGCAAGCCAGCCCGAAAGGCGAAAAAGACCGGCTGGATATATTGAGTCTTCTTAAATCCCGCGAGATTGATTGGCATTTGTACCGGAAATTAGCCGGCCGCTTTAGAATTAAAGCCGCCGAAGAATTGACTGCCCTGCTTCATGGCGTCACCCAAGCCGTTGAGATCGGCCTGCGGTCGCATGAAATGTCGCGGCTTAAAAAGAAGTGGCTGGCTGGTCTTAAATCTTCAGTCTGACAGCCCGTGTGGGTCCGGATTCAGGGCGGCAATAATTTTAATTAAAGCGGATTTGTAAAACTTTTTAAGCGGCAGTTTTAAAACTTTATTTTCCAGATCAGCCGAATTTTTTTCCAAAACCTTTCTCATTTCGCCTTCTTTTTTTGCGGTTGTCAAAGTTGTGGCGCCTTTTCCAACCTCTTCGTCGGCGTCGGCCAGGTCATCGGCCATCTGAAAACACTCGCCGTATTGTTTTGAAAAATCCGCAAACTGTCTGATGATCTTTTTGTTTCGCCTCGGACTCAAAAGCGCGGCCCCGACAATGGAAGCTTCAAAAAGCCTGGCTGTTTTAAGCCGGTTAATATGGCGGAGATTTTGAGAGTTTTTCTTAAATTTTTTATCAAGATTCAAATCCAAAACTTGGCCCAAAATCACGCCTTTGGCGCCGCTGGCCTGCGCGGCCAAGACCGCTGGTTTGCGTTGTTTTAAGCCGGCCAATAGCTCGAAAGCATGGGTTAGAAACGCGTCGCCAAGTAAAATTGCCAGAGCTTCTGAAAATTTTTTATGAACGGTCGGTTTGCCTCTCCGGAAATCGTCATTGTCCATGGCAGGCAGGTCATCGTGGATCAAGGTGTAGTTATGAATAAGCTCCAAGGCGCAGGCAAACGCCAGCAGGTCCTTTTTTGGCGCGCGAAAACCTTCGCCGATCACCATGGCCAGTAATGGCCTTATTCTCTTGCCGCCGGGAAACAAAGTGTAATGTGCCGCCTCGCGCAGGACGCCCGGCGCAAAAAAACTACTTATGCACGCCTTAAGTTCTTGATTGATTGCGCGCAGGCGCGAATCAAAAAAACGCTTTATTCGTAAGTCCTTTTCCATAATTTTTCCAATCTATCTCTTAACTTGGCTTCCGTGCCTATTTTGGTGGGTTTGTAAAACTGAATAAATTTTTTCATGTATTCCTGATTGACGAAATGTCCGGGAAAATCATGGGCGTAAAGATAGTCTTGGCCGTGGCCTAAATCCGAATCAAGGTTCGCGTCTTTAAGATGGTCGGGAACTTCCTGGGGCCGGCCTTCCCGGATTTCTTTTTGCGCGGCGTTTAAGGCAAGATAACAAGCATTGGATTTTGGCGCACAGGCAACATAAATGGCGGCATGAGCCAAGGGAATAGCCGCTTCCGGCATGCCCAGCATGTCCACAGCATTAAAGGCGCTTTGGGCCACAATGAGCGCCACTGGATCGGCATTACCCACGTCTTCGCTCGCGGCAATGACAACACGGCGCGCCGCAAACCTTGGGTCTTCACCCCCCTCAAGCATTTTAGCCAGCCAGTAAACTGCCGCGTCAGGATCGCTGCCGCGCATCGCCTTAATAAACGCGCTGGCCGTGTCATAATGGCTGTCTTCTTTTTTATCGTAAATTACCTGGCGCCTGCCAAGAAAATTTTCCAAATCTTTGGGCTGCCAGATATTTTTTGATGATTCAGATGCCACGGTTTCCAAAAATTCCAAGGCATTCAAGAGACGCCGTCCGTCGCCGGATGCGAAATGCGCTAAAAACCGCTTTGCGTCATCGGAAAGCTCGACCTGTCGTTTATTTTCGGCCATGGCTTTCAGTGCCTTATCGAGTATCTCGGAAAGATCGCCGTCGTTTAAATTTTTGAACTCAAAAACCAAAGCGCGCGATAAAACCGCTTTGTGGATATAAAAATAGGGATTCTCCGTGGTCACGCCGATCAAAGCAATGACGCCGGACTCCGCATAAGGCAGAAGAATGTCCTGCTGACTGCGGTTGAGATGATGGATTTCATCCAACACCAAAAGCGTTGTCTTGCCGTGCATTTTAAGTTTCATTTCCGCTGTGGCTATGGCTTCGCGGATTTTAGGGATGCCGCTGACGGCGCAACTGATTTCCACACAATCGAGGCTCTGTTTTTGGGCCAAAATCCGCGCTAAAGACGTCTTGCCGCATCCCGGAGGCCCGAAAAAAATGGCGCTTAATGGTTTGCCCGACTCGATAGCCAGACGCAGCGGCCCCTGCGGCCCAACCAAATGTTTTTGCCCGACGAATTCATCAAGGTTTTTGGGCGCGGCGCGGCGCGCCAAGGGCACCCATTCGGCTTTTATCTGCTCAAAAAGTTCCATTTTGTTTTAAGGGACCGTTAAGGAATTATTGACACATTTGGGCATCCGAGATTGGGCCAAGGGCAAGGCGCACCGCAAGGAGCGGGCCTAAAGGCCCGTAACTGAGGATGCAACGCAGCCATTGGCCCGATATCGGATGCCCCCGGCGGGGCTGGGCGATTTTGACCAATCTCATTGCGAATCCTCACTTACATACCTTAAGGTATGCTCGCAGCCAAATGTGTCACTAATTCCTTAACGGTCCCTAAGTATTGCATTATCCCAAATTCCGCCGGAGAATGCCGCCGCCGCTTTTACCTTGGTAAGATATAGCGAAAATGCGCGAGAAAAAGTTCTCCCTTAATGCTGATTTGCGAAAGCGCCTTATTGCGGCCACGGTCTCTGAGCGTAACTCCGTCCCCGACGTCACGCCCCTCCGGGGCTTCAATCGTCCCTTGGCTCTGCCAAGGGGAGCTCTGCGAAGCGGGGCGGCCGATGGCGGCGTCCCTGTGAATTACCTGCTGGTTGACGTAAAGTCTCAAACGCTTTTTTTGATTCATGGGCAAAAGGTGAAAGCGGTTTATCCGATATCAACGTCAAAATTCGGAACCGGCAGCCGAAAAAATTCCTTTAAAACTCCCCTCGGCATCCATCAAATAGTCAAAAAAATCGGGGCCAACGCCCCTTGGGGCCGGATTTTCAAAGACAGGCGGGATATGGGAAAAAATTGGGACGGACAAACAACGGATAAAAATCTGATTCTAAGCAGAATCTTGAGATTGGCCGGTCTTGAACCGGGCATAAACCAGGGAGGAAAAATAGACACCTTTAAACGTTACATCTACATCCATGGAACAAATCACGAACAATCCATTAGCAAACCGGCCTCACATGGATGCATTCTCATGAAAAACAAGGACATCATCGAGCTGTTCGATAAGATTCCGGAAAAAACCATTGCCATTATCCGTTGAGGTTCTTAAGTCTTAAGTCTGAAGTCTGAAGCTTGAAGTGTGAATAAAAGAGTCTTAAGTCTAAAGTCTGAAGTTAGAAGTTTCAGACTTCAGGCTTCGCGCTTCAGACCTCAGAAATTCCTTCAGGGAATTTCTGGCATGCGGCTTCATTTTGCCGGCATATTCGGCTCCGGTATGAGCGCCATTGCTCAATATCTCCGGTGGAATTCTCTTCAAATATCAGGCTCTGACCGGCTTTTCGGCAATGAGGCCGCCGGAGAAATTCAGCGCGCCTTGGAAGCTCTCGGCTGTCGTCTTTATCCGCAAGACGGTTCCGGCGTCACGCCGGAAAATGACGGATTGGTCGTTTCAACGGCCATCGAGAAGACAAACCCGGATATCATAAAAGCCCGCGCCCTTGAAATTCCGGTTTTGCACCGCTCCGACGTGCTGGCCGCCTTGGCCAACGCGAAAAAAACCATTGCCGTGACCGGCACCAGCGGCAAATCCACGGTGACCGCCTTGATATTCCATCTTTTACGCGAGTGCCAAAAAAACCCTTCGCTTCTTAGCGGAGCGGGCCTCAATGAATTGACTGAAACAGGCGCTCTGGGCAACGCCTACAGCGGCGGCTCGGATCTTCTGGTGATAGAGGCCGACGAATCAGACGGCAGTCTGGCCAAATACAAGCCTTATGTCAGTGTCCTGCTTAATCTTTCCAAAGATCACAAGCCAGTGCCGGAGATATTAAAATTATTTGAAACTTCAGCCAAACAATCAGCCAATGTATTCGTCAATTATGACGACTCATTATTGCGCGCCATAAAATCGGCAAAAACATTCGGCCTGGATAAAAAAGCTAATTTTTTTCCTGACAAAATCGAATTGGGTAGAGATTCGATAGTAATTTTAAAAAACGGCCTTAAATTCAATTTTCCTTTTCCCGGCAGGTACAACGCCTATAACCTGCTGGCCGCCCTGTGCGTGTGCAAATTTTTAGGATGCGAAGACAAAAAACTAGCTCAAGCCTGTGCCGATTACAAAGGCATCCAGCGCCGTTTTGACCGCATTCAAACCTCAAAAGGCGTGACCGTGATTGATGATTTCGCGCATAATCCGCAAAAAATCACGGCCACCCTGGAAACAGTGCAAAACATGTCAGGGCGGGTAATCGCGATTTTTCAGCCGCACGGCTTCGCGCCCACGAAGTTTATGCTCAAGGAATATATCGAAACCTTCACGAATTTATTAAGAGAAAACGACGAATTGTATCTTTTGCCTATCTACTACGCGGGCGGCACGGTCAGCAAAGACGTCTCGTCAGCCGATATTGCCAAGGGTTTAAAAGACGCCAAAGGAAAAATTTTTAACCCACATGACCGGAATGACATCCTGCCTCTTATCGCCGCCTCGGCAAAGCCAGGCGACATCGTCATCTCCATGGGAGCCCGCGACCCGACCTTAGCCGCCTTCGCCCAAAGCATCGCCAGGGCGATTGACAGCCACAAGTAGCCTATCCCCTTTCGATGCCGAGGTGAAGGAGAATTGCCTGCTCGACTTTGGCCATCGTTTCGGCGCTGATGCTTCCCATGAGTTGTCCCAATCGTCTTTTATCTACCGTGCGAATCTGGTTTGCTTTAATTTTGCAGTCTTCTTTGAGTCCCGAGGAGGATTTAGGCAACACCGCCTCGAAGGGGTAAATGCGATCGGTCTTTGATGTAATTGGAAGAACCGTCACGGTGTCGGCGGCTTCGTTGTTTTGGTCGTTTGAAACCACCAGAGCCGGCCGGGTCTTTTTTATTTCCGCCCCTATGGTCGGGTCTAAATTTACCCAATAGATTTCCCCCCGCTTAATCACAGATTGTCGCCCGTCGTGAAATCCCAATCTTCATTAAGCCGGGCTTCTTCCTTGCCGGCCTTATAGTAAGCTTCCTTGAGCTTAAGAAACATTCTTTCTTTTTGTTTTTTAGCGAATCGCTCTCTCAAAGCTTCGGCAATGAAAGCGCTCTTATTGCGCAGATGCTCCAATTGACGTCCCAATCCTTTAGGCAGAGTGATGTTCAGCCTTACGGTATCCACAATACACCTCTAGTGTGTATTATAATACACAAAATATAGTATCGCAATGGGGACGCCGTCGTTAAAATGGGGAGCGCAGTTTAGCAACTTTTTTATTTGCGTGGAAACCGTTTAGTTGTCTGGATGGCCGTCTTTTTCTTCGTCATACCGGCGAAAGCCGGCATCTAGAATAAAAATTGGATACCGGCCTGCGCCGGAATGACAAACCGGGATGTCTAAACGCTTTCTTTGTGTGCAGGAAATTAAATGTGGTGTTCCGAATTACTCCTCTTTCTCTATTTCTTCTCTTTTAAAATAAAGTCTTCCATAGCGCGGCCTAGCCGCAACCAAACGGGTAGGCCTTCCTCCTGAAAATAGATAAAACATCCCCCAAGAGGTAAAACGAACATGTTAAAAACTCGTTTATCTCAAGGAGGACGCTGTGAAACATTTTATAGCAAACCACGAACCCGAATTATCTCCACCCCCGCCAACCCTAAGCCCTTTTTCCCTGCTTAACCACCAATCTTCGTCTGCAGAAACCCAATATCCCTCAAAACGGCCCAGAGCTTCTTTAATTTCAACAAAGCGGGACTGCCGCAATTGCTCCCTCGCTTGCTGAATTTCTTCGCGTTGTCTATCTAAAGCGATTTAGCGCGGATCGCGCGGGTCGGCCCGCCAGCCCATAACGCCTTCGTTACGTTCTATGCGGGGAGAGGTTTCCCGTGGCGAGCGCGAACAAGCAACAAGGCCAGCCGATAAGACAACTAAAAAAGTGCTGATGTAACTTGCAAAATTGCTTAGATTTTCCACTCGGGCAAAGGCTTCCTGCCGCAGCTGATCCGGATTTGATTGGAAGCATGCTGTATGGCAACTAAAATTTTCACTTTTTCCTCAATAGGAAGCTGGGCAAGTTCGCGGCGACGGCGCTCCTTGGCTTTAAGCAGACGTTTCATAAGTTGATTTACGCCTTTGGTCACGTGAGCTTTATTTAACCAAAGCCCAGATATTAAGAGAGGCCTGGATTCCGGCCTCTGCCAGAATGACGTAATAAACCCCCCCTCCCCCGCTCATTTGACCATTACCTTCCAACGACTGACTAAGCCGTGCCGGCGCAGGATGTCTTCAAGGAATTTTTTGTCGTATTTTGCCTGTTGAAGCAAACTTTGTAGTCTGATTTTGTCTTTTGGGCGGCCAGTTTGCGCCATGATCGCCATCAAGTGTTCGACACTGAATACCCTGACCGGCTCTTGGCCGAATTTTTTTTCAACAGCCTGCTCAAGAGCTTCTTCTATCAAAGGATCATAAGGAACTAAAAATTGGACAGGAATGCTTTCGATAACAATATGTTCCTTTTTGGCCTGGTAGCCCCTGGCCTTAAGATAGTCGTATAAAGGTCCAAGAGAAATGAGTGATGATTTTGAGGTTTTTAAGGCGACAAAAACATCGAGGTCAAAAGTTTCTATGGGCTCTGAATAAAAAAGCGCGGCCATTGCGCCGCCGATAGCATAATCCTGAATAATGCCTTCTTGCGTCATTTTGTTTAAAACTTTTACAACTCTTTCCATAAATTATTCAGGATAATTGTTGGTATTTACTCAATCAAGGTCAAACGGGCGCAGGGGCGGCTCGTCGAGGCCTTCGTCTTTGACTTTTTTGAGACTTTCGCCGAAAAGCTTTTCCGCGAGTTTGCGTTTTTCTTTCAGATGCTCGTGGGCCGAAGAAAAAAACTCGTCGCGTTTCTTTTTACCCTCTTCTATTTGTTTTACGGCGTCCGAGAAGCGTTCCTGGGCGGGTTTGTCTTTGCGGCCGCCTTCCCACTTATTGACCAGTTTGCCGGAAACCGCGTCAACTTCCAAAGTGGCCTTGCAAAAAGGGCAGTCAAGGTAATGTGTTTTTTTCATTTTTTGAAGCTTCCTCTAGAAACTTTTTAAGGGTGTGGACTCTCGATCTCAGGGCTTCGCGGAGCTCGTCGTGCTGCGCCTGCAGCCGCCGCAGTTCGTCGGCGAAATTCAAGGCGGCAAGAACAGCCAATTTACCGGTATCAATGACCCGTGAGTGTTCTGAAAGCTCCTTAAGTTTGGCCTCGACTTGAGCGGCCAAGGAGCCGGCTTCCAGCGGCGTCAAGCCTTCTATTTCAAGCTCATAGCGCCTGCCTTGTATTTCAACCGGAATCTTGTCCTGAACCTCCATTAGATTTTCAGCTTATCGAGTTTGCCTATAATTTCACCGATTTTTTGCCGGACGCGATCACGGTCTTTTCCTAATTTTTCGTGTTCATTGATGAGATGCGAGGCTTTTTTATGGTCGCTCTCCATAGCAACGACCAAACTATGAAGCTGGGCATTATCCTGCCTGAGCGCCTTATGCTCTTTAACCAGTTCTTTAAGCGCTTTTAGCGATACGTCAAATTCCTCCAGTAATTCTTCCACAAAATTTTTACTATTCCCTTAATTTGACTTTTAAATCTTTTTCCAGCCTGGCGATGACCGCTTCGGTCCATTCGGTGATTTCTTCCTGGGTAGGCGTTTTTTTTCTGGGCTGGAGCGTCAAGCGCAGGGCGATGCCTTTTTTCTGCGGCCCGAGTTTCTGGGATTCATGCACGTCAAAAGGATAAAGCTCGACGATCAAATCGCCTAAAACTTCGCGTGCGCAGCGCTCGATATCGGCCCAGTGGACTTCTTTATCAATAACAAGGGCAATATCCCTTTGAATCTGGTCAAAAACCGCCAATGGCTTGAAGCGCGTCCGCTCTTTAGTCTGGGCCAAAGACGCGATGATGTTTAAATTAAGTTCAGCCCAGACCAAGGGCGAGCCCAGCCTTGGGTCCAGGGAGTCTTTAGTCACAATCTGGGCGATATGGCCGGCTAAAACGTCTTTTATCCAAAGCTCAAGGCTTGAATCAGGATGAAAGCATGGCCAAAGAACATCGCACGGCCGCCGCTTAACCGGCATTTTTAAATCCGCCAGAGAAATTTCCAGAAAGCCAAGCATATCCCAAAATCCGAAACCAGGCGGCTTTTGCCGCGTCCAATGAACGGCCTCGGCTGGTCCAAAGGCGATGGCGGACCAATGGAGGGCGCTGTTCCAGGGACGGACAGAAGCGTCATCACACCCCATTGTCCCCTCACCCTGCCCTCTCCCACAAGGGGAGAGGGTTTTAGAAGACGCAAGGCGGTGGACATAGCCGATCTCTTGCAGAAACAATTGTCGTTGGGAATTTTTTTTATTGGAAAGCCAATTTTTGTAAAGACCGATAAAAAGAGTCGGCCTAAGCCAAGCGAGTTCCGTTGAAACAGGATTGGCTAATTCAATGGAATTTATCAGCTGGGACGATCCGCATAATGTTTCAATTTCAGCGGCGCTGACCAAAGGAAAATTAACGGCTCCGTGAAAACCATTATGGCGGAAAATTTCCGTAAAGCGATATGCTAAAAGCCTTTCTTGATCGTTATCAACTTCCTTGGGCCGTTCGCTCTTAACAGGAATGCGCGCCGCGTAATGACTGCGCCCTGGGACATTGTCGAAACCTTTAAAACGCATAATTTCTTCGGCAATGTCTTCGGGCAGGCGAAGATCATTGCGCCAGGTTTTAGGGGTCATGACCCAGCGTTCCGGCTCGGTTTTTTTAAGCTCTTCAGCGAGAGGATCCAGCGTCGCAGAAAGTTCGTCGCGCGACACGGAAAATCCGAGAATTTTTTCAATCTTTTGCGGAGAAAAGACGATTTGACATGACGCCGGTTTTTGGGGAAACACGCTTGTCGCGGCCTTAACCTGGCCGCCGGTCTGCTTTATCAAATAAACGGCGCGCTTCATGGCCGAATCAAGGGACATGATGTCCGTCTCTTTTTCAAAACGTGCCGAAGATTCCGTGGCAACAATTAGTCGTCTGGCGGTTTCCCGGACCGGCTTTCTGGAAAACCAAGCGCATTCTAAAAATATATCGGCAGTAGTCTCGCTCGTGCTGGTTTCCCGGCCCCCGATAATCCCGGCCAAAGCCACGGGCCGCTCGCTATCGGCAATCACCAGATCGGCCGGCGTCAATTCGTATTCTTTATCGTTTAAAGCTATTAATTTTTCGCCGTTCTTGGCCCAACGGACTTCGATTTTTTGACCGCGAATTTTAGACCAGTCAAAGGCGTGCATGGGCTGTCCCAGTTCAAAAGTGACGTAGTTGGTCGTATCAGCAATGTTATTTATTGATTTTTGCCCCATGGCCTCAAGACGGCGGATCATCCACCAGGGGCTTTTGACGACGCGTATGCCGGAAATCAACAAACCTTCATAACGGCGGCAAGCCCAGGCGGCGTCGTCGTGGACATTGATTAGGAGCGTTGGAATCTGGATTCCGGCTTCCGCCGGAATGACGAATGGAAATTTAATTCCGGACCGCCAGAAATAAACGGCCAATTCCCGGGCCAAGCCTAAATGGCTGGTCAAATCCCAGCGATGCGATGGAAGCTCTATGTCTATCACCGTTTCCGGCCGGACATAATCTTCCAGCGATCTACCGAGAGACCAATCGTCGGGCAGGACAAGGATACCATCATGCTCAACGCCCAAATCAAGCTCCAATTGCGAACAAATCATGCCTTCGCTGGGTATGTTGCGGATTTTTCTCGGTTCAATGACGGTTTCCTGGGCTTGGCCGGCTTTAAGCTTGGCGCCGACTGGGGCAAAGGCGATTTTCTGGCCGGCGGCGAGATTCGGCGCGCCGCAGACCACTTTATATTCCTTTGACCCGTCGCTGACCAAGGCCAGACGCAGGCGGTCGGCATGGGGATGGCCGGAGACTTCTTTGACTTCACCCAAAACGACGCCTTTAAACGTGATCGGATTGTTTTTGACGTTCTCGACTGAAAGCCCGATCTGCTCCAAAGCCTCGACAGTTTTATCAAAAGAAGGAAGAGGTTGGGGCAAAAACTCTTCAAGCCAGCTTAATAGGTAACGCATATTAAGACGTGAGATGTAAAATGTAAGACGTGTTTTTAACTTCCAACGTTTTACGTTTCACGTTTTACGTTCCTGAAAATTGTTCCAGAAATCCGACATTATTTTCGTAAAAAAGCCTGATGTCGTTGATACCCCAAAGCACCATGGCCACGCGCTCGAGTCCCAAGCCGAAGGCAAAGCCCCGCCACACGTTCGGATCGTGTCCAAGCCTGGCTAGAATAGCCGGGTGAATCATGCCGGCTCCCAACATTTCAATCCAGCCGTTTTTGCAAGTTGTGCAGCCTTTACCATGGCAAAGAAAACAACGGACCTCCACTTCACAGGAAGGTTCGGTGAAAGAAAAATAGCTCGGTCTGAAACGGATTTGCGTTCCCGATCCGAACAACTCCGCCGCCCAAATTTCAAGGGTTGCCTTAAGATCGGCCATACTGCAATCGGTATCAACATAAAAAGCGTCAATCTGGTGGAAGACGGGAAGGTGCGTCGCGTCAACGGCGTCGCGGCGAAAGACCTTCCCCGATGTGACGATGCGATAAGGGGGCTTGGCGCCGCGCATAACCGAAATCCAAACCGGCGTGGTATGCGTGCGCAACAACCACCGCGCGTCGTTTGTCGTTGGTCGTTTGTCGTTGGTTAAAGTTTGGATTTCTTCGCCTATTCCAGATTTTGAAGTCTGAAGTCTGAGGTCTGAAGTCTGAAGTTTAAGGTAGAACGTATCCTGGGTGTCGCGGGCCGGATGGTCGGCTGGGATGTTAAGAAAGGTGAAATTGCATTCATCCGACTCGATCTCGCTTCCCTCGGCATAGCGAAATCCCAGGCGCTCAAAAACATTCAAAATTTTTGCCTTGACTATAGTTAAAGGATGATTGTGCCCGAGGGGCACGGACAGCGCCGGCAGGGTCAAGTCCGGCGCAGAGCCTTCAGGGGCTTTGAGTCCGCTTTTTAAAAGCCTGGACGCGCACTCTTCAAAAGCCTTGTCCAATTCATCTTTAATTTGGTTGGCCCGGCCCCCGATTTTGCGTTTTTCATCGAGCGATAAATCCGCCAAGCCGCGCAATAACTGGTTAATCGGGCTTTTGCGGCCTAAATGAATAACGCGAAGCTCTTCAAGTTCCTGCGACGATTTGGCTTTGGCGAGCGAGCGGAGGGCTTCTTTTTTTAAATTGTCGAGGTCTTCAGACGAAACAGAACCCACATCAATTATTCGATGCCTTCGCCAGCTCAAGAAGCTGGTCAAAACTTTTCGGATCGTTTACCGCCAAATGCGCCAGGCTCTTGCGGTTAAGCTGAATATTATTTTTCTTTAAAACAGCCATAAACCGGGAGTAGCTTAAACCGCCCAGGCGCGCCGCCGCGTTTATTCTGACTATCCATAAGCGCCGGTATTCGCGTTTTTTATTACGCCGGTGGATGTAAGCGAAACGCAGAGAGCGTTCAACCTGCTGTTTTACCTGCCTCCAGCGCCGGCCCCGGTCCGAATAATAACTCTTGGCGATTTTGAAAACTTTCTTTTTGCGCTGTCTGGTATAAACCGATGATTTGACTCTCATTTTAATTACCCGTACGGCATCAGAGCCTTAATTACCTTAGCGTCGCCCTTAGATAGCTGCCCTTTTTTTCGGGAAGAACGGCCCCAACTGGAACTCCAGCCTGCTAAAAGATGCCTGACGCCGGCTTTTTTATGAAGGACCTTGCCGCGCTTGGTGATTTTAAAACGCTTTTTTGCCCCGCTGTGCGTCTTTAATTTGGGCATTTAATTACTTGGGCGATAGAACCATTATCAGCCGTTTTCCTTCTAATAGCGGCTCTTTATCCACTTTGGCTTTATTTTGCAGTCTTACCTTTATAGCATCCATTAATTTATGTCCGATTTCCGGGTGGGTAATTTCCCTGCCCCGGAAAAAAACCGTGATTCTGATCTTGTCTTTCTCCTGTAAAAATTCCTCAATATGCTTGAGTTTCGTATCTAAATCATGCTGGTGAACAGTCGGCGTAAAACGCACTTCTTTAAGTTCGCCGGACTTTTGTTTCTTATGAGCGTCCTTCCATCTGCGAATCTGCTCATACTTGAATTTGGCAAAGTCAATGATCTTGCAGACCGGCGGATTGGCCTGCGGCGCCACCTCCACCAAATCCAACCCCTCGAACTCCGCCATCTTGAGAGCCTCAATCACGGGACGAATCCCAAGTTGAACGCCCATGGAATCTATCAAGCGGACCTGAGGGGTCCTGATTTCCCGGTTGATTCTCCAGCGGGGAAGATACGCGTTTATCGGAGTCTTAAGCCTTCCCCGTTCATAAGATGCGCATAATCATCATGCGGTTTGATTTTACCTTAAATTTCTTCAAATCAAAATAGGATGGCCAGCTGGGCCGCGGCCGAGGCATTGGCCGGAGCGGTTTGTTCCTTGCCGTTTTCATCCTTGAATTTTTCCGATTCAGTGCTGATGGAACCGCCGACATCAACGATAACATGAAGAAAATTCAAGCCGAATCCTCCGGCGTAAGAAATCTTTGAGCCGGATTCGGCGATGTTTTTGTTCAAACCGAAGCGCAAAGGAATATTAAGCCAGCGCCTGTTGAAAATATTGATCTCAGTGCCGGCGCCGAACATCCGCGACTTGAACGTGGAGACAGGCGTTTTATTTTCCGTCAAGTCAATGTCCGTGGCAAGGGTCCAGAAATTGAAAGGATTAAAAGCCAGTCCCATGCGCGCCTGCGTGTCCAAAGGATACTTGGCTGACTCGCCGTTTTCTTTGGCTTTGTCAGGCTGGTCGAATTTTGGACGGTTGATATTACGGGCAACGATGCCGGCCCGTGGCCTAAAAGGCAGGAAAGGCAGGGTTTTATTCATGTCGTAAAGCACGCCAATGTCCACACCGGGCCGCACTGTTTGCTTTGCGTATTTGTCGAAATCGCTGAAGAAATCGCCGGCTTCTGCTTCTTTTTTCAAGGCTTCAAATTTATAATAACCGATTCTTCCTTGAATAAGTTTCAAATTGACACCCAATAGGAGTCCGGGAACAATAAGCTGTCTGGCGGTTCCGAGAGAAACTTCGGTAAACGACCCTCCGCGCAGGGTCAGATTACTCAGGTTATTGGTGTAAGGATTGCCTGAAGTCGCAGCGTTTAAAATAGGGACTGCGACCGCCGCATTTTCCGCGATCATTTGGGCCGCGGCGGTAATTTGCTCGTCGGTTAAGCTGCCGGAGGACACCGAGATATTGACTAAGGCATTGCCCAACTTATCGGCATCTGTAATTCCATTGGCAACCAACTCCCCGTTTAATATCGAATTTAATGAGGTAAAGCCGGAAGCTCCTAAAGCCGTTTCAATAGCATCGGCCGCGCTTTGCCTTGCGGCATT
>JACQWW010000059.1 GCA_016209025.1 Elusimicrobiota bacterium
CGGTTTTGCCAGAACCCCCCCCTCCGTCATTCCCACGGAGAACCCAATGGCCTGGATACCGGCTTTCGCCGGTATGACGAAAAAAGAGCAGGTGCGGGGAATTTCTGTGGTTTTGCGGGTTATAATATGAATGGATGTTATTTATGCCATTGACCGTTCTTTGCCTTATGGCAGGCTCATTGGCGGCTCAGCCGCCGGTTCCGGCTGATTTGCCGCAGACATGCCCTACCGGGGCCGGGCCATTTGAAATTTACGGTTTTCATCTTTTATCATGGAGGGCGGACGGGTATGGTTCCTCCGCCAGCGCAGTCAGCCTCAAAGAGATCGCGGCGACCGGCGCCAAATGGATTGTCCTGGTGCCGTTTCAATACATGCAGCACGCCGGCAGCAATAAAATTTCCGCCGGCCCGAAAACAGCTTCAGACGCGGCTTTGATTGCCGCGGCGGCCCAGGCGAAATCATTGGGCCTTATGGTCGCTTTAAAACCCCACGTGGACTGCTTGGACGGGACATTCAGGGGCCTGATTAATCCCACGGACGACAAGGCTTGGTTTGGCAGCTATTCGTCCATGATTATCCACTATGCGGCTCTGGCCAGAGTCATGACCGCCGACGCTTATGTAGTCGGCACGGAACTGCATACTATGACCAGGCCGCAATATCATAAATATTGGAATGCTCTCATCGCTAAAGTGCGCGATAATTATGACGGCACATTAACTTATGCCGCGCATTGGCTGGAGTGGGATTCGGTGCCTTTCTGGGACAAGTTGGACATCATCGGTGTTGACGCTTATTTTCCTATGGGATTGCCCGGTTCTCCGAGCTCGAAAGAAAAGCTGGCTCAAGTCTGGAAGGAAAATTATATATCCAAGCTCAGAGCCTATTCCCAGTTTCATAGTAAGCCGCTTTTTTTTGCGGAGATCGGCATAGCCAGCATGAAAAATTCCCATGCCTGGCCATGGGTTTACAAGCCCATTATGCCGGTTGACCTGGAGGTTCAAGCCAACTACTTTGCCGCTTTGTTCGATGCCTTTAGGGATCAAGGCGGTTGGTTTAAGGGTTTCTGGCAGTGGGGCTGGACCGTTGATTCAAACGATGGCGGCCCCAGTGACCGCACTCATACGGTTGAAGGCAAACCCGCTTTGGAAGTTTTAATTAAAGAATTTAAAAAATAACGTAATTATTCAGGTCGTCATTGCGAGCCCCGGGCGAAGCAATCTCATAAAAGTTTTTCCCTTGATGAGATTGCCACGGGCCATAGGGGCCCTCGCAATGACGTGAATAGCTACAAAATAACCTTAATAAAGCCGGGGCCAAGAATAAGGCCGCGCCGGCGTTGCCAGAAGCGCCGCGTCAGCGGCGGCTCTGGCCAAAACTCCGGGCAGGGAAACAATCCCGTATCCATAACCCAGCTCCTGACAGCTTTCCTCTTCGGCACAGTCTTCAGGTTCTATGGCTGTTTCGATGATCCATCGCCTGATCATGGCCGGCGTGGGCGTGTAATTTAAATCATGCGCCCTTTGAATGGCCAGGGCCGCAATGGCCGAAACCTGCGGCGTTGAAAGGGAGGTGCCTTCGTTGGTCGCGTAAAGATTGTTCTCGTCGCCGGAGTAAATACTTGTTGTGTTTGTGGTGGGCACCCGCACGCTGATGCCGTAACTGGTCACGTCCGGTTTGTAATAAGTCTGATGAGTGGCGGGATCAATGATTTGGGAATAAGAGGAGAGAGGGGCGATGCGGTCAAAGTAGTCAACCGCTCCGACAGCAATGGCTTCAAGCGGCGCCGCATAAGCATTGAAGGTGCCGTTTTGAAAATTATCCGTGGCGCTTCGGGCGCCTTCGTTGGCGGCCGCCACGATAACGGTCACGCCGTGGGAAATAGCGTCCTGGATTTTTTCGTTAATGGCGCTCCAGACCGGCGCCGCCCCATTGGCCAGGACGCTCTTGAAGCTCATATTGATAATGCTGGCCCCTTGCCTAATCGCTTCGTCAATGCCGGCGATTACGGCTTGCTGGAATTGCTCATTAGTAAGCGCCAGCTCAGGCGGCACGCTATCGGTGGGCGAAAGAGTCATGACCTTGATGTTGATAATTTCAGCTTCCGGGGCCAAGGCTAGGGCGGTCGCGGTCACATACGTTCCGTGACTGCCGCGATTGTCCGATTGCCCCAGCCGGTCGCCGCTTCGGTAGCGGCTGTTGGTGAAATTGTTTTCAGCCACAACAGAGCCTTGTATTGACGGATGAGCGGCGTCAATGCCGGTGTCAATGATAGCGATTCGGACCCCTTCTCCGGTGATGCCCTGGCGCCAGGCATCCATAGCTTCGTGTCTTAAAATGTCTTCTCCGGACGGGAAGTGTCTGGCCAATAGGGCCCATCCTGCGTCAGTCAAGCGGTCTTCGGGCACTGATTGAACCACGGCTAAAAGGCCCCTAGGAGTCAACGCCGGACCTGACCCGTCAATGATTCTGGTCAAGGCTTGGATGGAATCATCGAGGCGCTGGGTTGTTTCGGAGTTACCGCCGGAGAAAATGCCATCCCAAAATAAATCTCTTTTTTGTTCTCTAAGCTCCGATCTTAAACTTGTCAAATGATCGGTAAAATTGTCGGTTCGTCCCAGGGTGGCGAAAGAATCGGAGGCATCATCTCTAATAGCCTCAGCAATGCGCCGGCGCAATGATGTCAATAATGCCGCGATCTGGCCGACATAGAATCCAGGCGAAGGCACATCAGGGTAAGCGCGGCAGGTGTTTTCTAATTGGTTCCATTCCGAAATATCGTTGTAAATGAGACGGAATTCGCGCATGTCAATTTTGTCAAGATCATCGTTGATTCCGGAAAGGACCTCAAGTAGTTTGTCGGCGGTCGAGGAGATGGTGGCGCTCGAAGAGATGTTGTAAGGATTTTCGCTTTGCACTCTGCCGGCCGGCGCTTCAAAATAAAGATATGGCGGAACCCCGAAATTTTCAAACATAACGGTTTTTTCCCGGTTGTTCAGAGATGAAAGTATATAAGCTTCGGCCGGATAAACATGCTGGGTGCATAGGGGGGTCAGGGCCGCGGCCAGGGGCAATGGCGCCCACTGGCTCAATTCCTGCGCCGCCGACTTGGCGCCTGTTAAGGCGCTTGTCAGTATAATCGTTGTCAGTAAGTTCATCCGGCGTTTCATATAAATAGTTTAAATGGAATTTGGCTTGACAAATAGGGTCGAAAGACCCAGTTTCTTCTAGGACAAGAGTCCTAATTATTTCTTCTTATTCTTCCAGCACTGAATAAGGGTCGCCGGCCACGGTTATCAAATAAATAGAAGGATTAAGATTGGCTTGAAAAGTGCTGTTGATGACGCCGGCGCCTGGGTAAAATCCCCCTTCCCACATGGTTTTGGGCGTCAGTTCAAAGGTAAAGGCGAAAATTTTATGCTCCCCGTAAGCCCAATCCGTGGTGTCGCCTGAAGCGATGTAAAGATCGCTTGACTGCTGGGGCGTATAGCCGTTCCATCCGGCCATAGTCTTGGCCATTTTTTCAAAAACAGCCTTATCCCGGCCGTCTGCGATGGGATCATAAGTGTTGCCCCAAGGGTAAAGGATAAGTTCGCTGAAGGTGTGGAAGGAAAGCATGGTTTTGATATTCGGCCTAGCGTCAACAAATTGTTTGACGGCCTGGGTTTCCGGCTCGGAAAAAGGCCCTGTGCCCATGTAGGTTTCACTGCCGGGAGAGCTTGACGAGCCTCCAGTGCCCCATTTATAACCATAATTGCGGTTGAGGTCAACGCCTTTTGAGCCGTCGCTGTTGGTTCTCACGTTTTTACGCCACATGCGGTATTTGTCGTTTTCAAGGTCGTATTCGGCGCCGTCGGGATTTACAATCGGCATAATGTAGACGTCGCGCTGGTTGAGGAGATTTTTTAGATTTTGATCTTGCTCATATTGGCTCACCAGGTATTTAGCCAAAAGCAAGGGCATCTCGGTGCTTAGATGTTCCCGGGCATGATGGGCTCCCATAAAAACAACGCCCGGTTTGGCGCTGGGCTCGTCGTTTTTGGCGTCGGCATTGATCCTTATGACCATGATGGGGCGGCCTTGAATTGACGAGCCTGCGGAAAAAACCGAAACCAAATCCGGTTTTTGCGAGGCCAAAGCTGAAAGCTCCGCGGCTGTTTCCGAAACATCATGGTAAGCCGCGTCTCTTGAAGGAAAACCTTCAAGGATGATATCCAGGGGCGATTCTTTGATGATTTTAAAGCGCCGTTCTTGCTTGATCAGATCGAGCGTTTGCCGGTCGCAGATTCCTCCGACAGACTCGGCGCTGACCTCTTCTATGGAAAAGCCTAGCTCCAAGAGATCGGTGCGCTCTTCGCGCGTCGCCGCGGTTACGACGACCCAATAGCGCGCCTGCGGGTCGCCTTTGGCTCCTCCGGAACTGAACGCCGGCATTATCGTCAGCCCTGCCAATAGAAAAACAAAGAACACACTTAGTTTTTTAAACATAAATCCCCCTCTCAAAAGAAAATATTATCTTACCCTGACCGGCTTATTTTCGCCCAATCGCAGGATATTGTCAATGCTATCGGCTTGCGCAGGACTGCCTGAGCGGGCCATATCCTTTAATTGATTCATAAATTGCGTTCCGATCCCTGCCTTGGCGCTTTCCTGGCAGACCGGCGGCTCAGGCGGAAATATTATCTCCGGCTCGGCCTGTTCATTTTCAAGCGCCGGAATAAGATGCGACAGGGCGGAAATTTTGGTTACATCTTCCCCCCGGCACCCGTCGTTGGCGCAGACATTGGAAACGCGGCATCTGCCCCGGTAGACATAATCAGTTTCGCCGCGCACCAGGATGCCTTCCACTTTGCCGGTGGTGTTGTTGAAAACGGCACTGCCTGAATTTCCTCCGTAAGTGTCCAGGTTGGCGACAAAATAACCTGCCGGCGAGGCGTTGCGCACCGAAGCGCCGCCTGCGATTTTGGTCGGCAGTCCGGCCGGATGCCCGATGACGAACAAAGGGGTTGCCTTGGCGATTGAGCCGGAACGGTTTATGGCCAATGGTTTATGATTGGTAACTGTTTTGTCCAGGCGGATGAGGGCCCAGTCGGCCCCGCTGCCCTGCATAGCCCGGCCCACGATTGCTTTACAGCTGAAAACATCGACGGCCGGCACGCTTTGCGGATAAACGCCCTCTTGATAGATGCCGAAGCCAAAGACGAATTTGGTGTTGTTGCAGTCGTATTCTGATTTGATGCTATGGCCGGCCGGCATAATAAGGTCCGGGCCCACTAGAGAACCGGAGCAGAAAGCTCCCATGGGCTGGTCCCTGAACGGCTCGTCA
>JACQWW010000060.1 GCA_016209025.1 Elusimicrobiota bacterium
GCCGTTTGTCACTTGTTGACGGCGAAAGTGACCAATAACCTGTGAAGACCTGACCCCATGGTCAAGGGTTGTAAAAATTCGAGGAGGGAATTGGAGATTAAAAATGGGTGTGCCGTGGAAAACTGAGACATTCCAGGTGGTCAAAATCCACCCTGGGCAAAGGTTAGCCGCCAGCCCAGAACCAAACTCTGCATTTAAGGAGGCAACTTCTTAGATGATGCGTGAGCAAGGGAGAGACCAGGCCGTAACGCAAGTGAAGCGATTGAGCCCCGATAATATCATCATCCCAGAGGCCGACCCAGTTCATTTATGGGGAAGGCAGCAGTCCTTGATCTGCCAAGGCAAAGATCAAGCGACCCTGGCGGGGTCTAAGAGCACGGCATGGAATCAAGAAAAGGAATATCTCGGGACACGGGAGACCCAGGGGCCAGCCCAAGCCTTCAAGGACACGCGGCGTGCCGCTTCTGATCCTTTAAGGATGAGCCCTGGCTTGGCAAGCCCTGAAAAGCAAGTCAGGCCAGCAAACCCCCGGGAGTCGGACCAGGCCATACGACCAAGGAAGGAGGCTAACACCTCTGGAGGAAAGGGCTTGGTGGCGGAGCAAACCTTACAAGGGAAACATCGGCCTTGCTCGGACAAGGATAATCCGATGGAAACCGTGCTTGCGAGGTTAACCGAAATTGCCAAAAGAAATCCCAATACGCGCTTCACATCATTGGCTCACTACTTAAACGAGGATTTCCTTAAGGCGTGTTACGAAGAGCTAAAGACAAATAGAGCAGCGGGAATTGATCGTGTAACGGTAGAAGAGTATGGTAAGAACCTGAACGCAAATATCCGAGACCTTGTGGAAAAGATGAAGCGATGGGCTTATAGACCTCAACCTGTTAGACGCGCCTACATCCCAAAGTCAGACGGCAGTCGTCGAGGGCTAGGAGTGCCCGCCACTGAAGACCGCGTCGTGCAAAGGGCAATATCCAAAATCCTCATGGCGGTCTACGAAGGCCTGTTTCTGGAAACCTCCTGGGGTTTCAGGCCGAAACGCAGCGCCCATCAGGCGCTCAATCGTGTGGATAAGGCCATCATGACCCAACCTGTACAGTGGGTCGTGGACATGGACATCGAGAAGTTCTACGACACCATAGATCATCATAAGCTCATGGAGTGTCTTAGACAGCGCATTGCAGACGGCAGTCTCCTGCGCCTGATCGCCCGTTTCCTTAAAGCAGGCGTGATGGAGGAGGGCAATTATCTGGAAACGGATAGGGGAGCCCCTCAAGGAGGCAATCTTAGTCCTGTCTTGAGCAATATCTTCCTCCACTACGCGCTAGACCTTTGGTTTGAGAGGAAGATTAAGCCCACCCTGAAAGGATATGCCCGACTCACGCGGTTCGCGGATGACTTCATCGTGGTATTCCAACACGAACAAGAGGCCAAAGCCTTTGGACTGGCTTTAAGAGAACGCCTCGGTACGTTCGGCCTCAAGATCAAGGAGTCCAAGTCAACAATCGTGGAGTTCGGACGCGAAGCCTGGCGCAAAGCAAAGGGTAATGGCAAGAAGCCAGATACCTTTGACTTTCTTGGGTTCACCCACTTCTGCTCAACAACCAGAAGGGGTTTCTTTAAGGTAGACAGGAAGACCTCGGCTAAGAAATTCTCTCAAAAGTGCAAGGCTCTTAATGTATGGATAAAAGCAGTGCGCTCTCAGGTTCCCTTGAAAGAGTGGTGGCCTATTCTCAGGGTCAAGCTCACAGGGCACTATCGCTACTATGGCATTAGCGGCAATATGAGGAAGCTGCGGAATTACTACTGGCAAAGTATCATGCTGGCCTACAAATGGGTCAACAGGAGAAGCCAGAAGCGAAGCTACAACTGGGAAAGCTTCTCGAAATTCCTTAAATGGAATCCCCTGCCACAGCCCAGAATCTACCATGACCTTTATGCTTTTGCGTAATTTAAGGGATGCTCAGTCAAAGAGCCGTGTATGGGAAAACCGTACGCACGGTTCTGTGAGGGGCATGAAATTCACTTAGGAGGTGAACTGAAAATGTCTACTCGACAAAACTTAAAATACGCGGCAATCGCAGGGATTCTGGTAAGCCTGACCGGAGGCAATCTTTATGCCGACTGCGACGGCTTTTTTGACTGCATCGGCAGCGGCATCGGTTGGGTCGGGTCCGAGGCTGTAAGTCTTATCGGCGCCCCGGTCGGCGCCATGGGTTACTTGGTCACCGAGGGTCTTGAAGCAGTGGGTATTATTGACGAGGATTCAGAGACATCCGCGGCTGCTACCTCTACATTCGGCGGCATGATGACAGACAGCGCTATCATCCAAGCTGTTACTGGAAGTTCGCCTGAAGACCTCACCCGGGCTCTCATGACTTCCGAAGAAGAAAAATACCTGGACGAATGGACGCACCTATACGGAGATGGTCCCCTGAACATAAGAGAGAAAGTCTCAGCGCTTCCGGTGAATACCGCCGGATACAGCACATCCCAGCAACTCAGGCGCCACAGCAGTGCCGCAAGTGTTTTTGGCGAAAGCGCCGGGATTACTACCGCCGGCGGTTTCGGCGCAACCTCGGTGGCGGTCTATCCGGTGAGGCTCGAACCCAGCACCAGCCAAGAAGTTGATTGCTCCATTATGTCTCATCCGGACTGCGAGCCTGCCGCGCCGCAAACAACTGTTGCCGACGAGGCGATAGATTGTTCAGTTCAGTCTCATCCGGCCTGCGGAAACTAAAACTTCTGAAACAACAATAAAAAAGCTGCTCCAAAAAATGGGCTCGAATCAGCCCCTACTGTCTGAATGGCAATTATTTACATCCACCCTTGACAAATAATATCGCCTGTGATATTATATTAGTATGAGGAATGATATTTTACTTCAGCGAATACGCTCGGGCGCCAAGAGAAATATCCGGTTCGCTGATTTTGCCGGGCTGGTTGAAGCGCATGGGTTTGTGTTCGCGGGACAGGAGGGGAGCCATAAAGGGTATAAACACTCCTGCGGCGCGGTTTTAAACCTGCAGAAAAAAGAGGGAGAAGCCAAACCCTATCAGATTACTCAATTTCTAAAGATTGTGGATGCTTATGGTTTGACGATGGAGTAAAAAGGAGGCGTTATGCGTAAAGCGGATAAAAAAGGAAAATTTGACGAGTTTGGATACATCCGTAAAGTATTTTACAGCGCGGAAGATAAATGCTGGGTTGCCATTGCTCCGGAAATACCAGGGTGCTCTGCTTTGGGTGATACTGATAATGAGGCGCTGCAAGAGCTTGACAACGCGATAAAACTACATCTCCGTATCAGGGAAGAGAATAAGCTGCCAATTCCACGGGCCTTGGCTGGACAAAAATTAGGCGGAAGATTTCTTCTTCGTATCCCAAAGGCGTTGCAACATAATCTGAAAGAAGAGGCTATGGAAGAGGGCGTTTCGGTAAACCAATATGCGCTGTTCTTGATCTCCACTGCGCGCGCTCAAATACATCCGTTCGGCAGGGGTGCAAAAGTTTAAGCAGGGGCCATGGAGAAGGGGTCAGGTCTTCATTTGTCACTTGTTACAACAAACTATGGCCGCCATTTAGTTCCTACCAACAAGTGACAAATGAAGACCTGACCCCATGGCCGTGAAAACCATGCTTTCAATCTTATTGACCTGCCTTGGCGCTGTCCTTCTTTTTTATTTCGGCTTTCGGGCCTTTGAGCAGGCGAACCTTTATTTTCCTGACCGCACTTTGACAGCGAGTCCGAAAGACATCGGCCTAAGCCATGAAGACGTAAACATAGAAACCGAGGATAAAGTCAAAATTCACGGCTGGTGGGCGCCGCATGGCCAAGCTAAGGCTGCGGTTCTCTATTTGCACGGTAACGGCGGCAATATCAGCTACCGCCTGGAATCTCTGGCAGAGTTCAATAAATTGGGCTTTTCCGTATTGATTATTGATTACCGGGGCTATGGTTTAAGCCGGGGACGGCCATCGGAGCGTGGTCTTTACCGCGACGCGTCCGCCGCGTATGATTTTTTGATCAGTCAAAAGGGGATTTCAGGCGGCGATGTCGTTTTGTTCGGCGAGTCTCTGGGCGGGGCTGTGGCGGCTGACCTTTCCGCTCGCGTCAAGGTTCGTGCCGTGATCACCGAGGGCTGCCTTTCTTCCACGATTGACGTTGCCAAAGTTATTTATCCTTTTTTGCCGGCGCGGCGTCTGATAAGCCAGAAATTTGACGCGGCCGCGAAACTGGCGGGCGTTGAAGCGCCCAAATTGATCATCCACAGCAGTGATGATGGAATCATTCCTTTTTCATTGGGGGAGAAACTTTTTAAATCAGCCAGGGAACCAAAAGAATTTTACGCGATCCGCGGCGACCACAATGGCGCCCGATTTCTCGAAGGCCAAGCTTATTGGGATAAAATCAGCTCGTTCGTGGGGAGCCTGCCGGGTTAACCGCTTCGCGGCTGTTCAGGTTTCTTTTCTGTCGTCAGGATCAAGGCTTATATTTTGGCGGGCACCAGACAGCGATTTCTTCTTTGATTAATCCCGCGTCTTCATTGCCCCCTTCGTTTAAGTGGGAAATCCGTATTTTGGTGATATCAAGGCCGCTGGGCAGATTAGGGTCCGGCGCGATGTAAACGGAGCCGGACAAAACCCGGCTTTCGCCTGGCCTCAAGTCTTCAACAATCCACTCCTGGGGCGCGGCCAAAGACATGCCGGGGGAGCCGTCGGTTTCCAGGACATTGTTTAACGCTTTGACCTTGATTTTAAAAGGCTTGGCGCCTTTTGAAGCCGCGTTGCGCATGGTTACCGTAAAATTCATGGTGTTGCCGATAAAATAGAGGGGGTAATTTTTGCCGTAAGTCCAGGAGGGATAAACTTTTGGCTCGTCAAAGGTCATGCCGTAGAAATTGTAATGCGTTCCCCTGGCGTCCGTTGTCGTGTAGCCTGAAGAATCGAGAAAAGAAACAGATGTTTCGATTTTGCCGGCTTCGCCCGAGTGGCTGCCCGCTGCCCAGATGTTTGTGATTCCGGAAAAAACCAATACCGATAACAAAATATTTTTCATAAGCCCCCTCCTATCTCACTTCTATAAAATAGCAGATATTTGCATTTTTTCAAGGGGGGTCCGCATGCCTGGCAGGGCTGAAGAATTGAAGAGAATTTTTATAGGCTTTAAGGCCAGGGATCGAAACCTAACCAGCGTCTGATTGCCTGGTCCAGACGTTCCATGGCCAGGGCGCTGACGTTGCCTTCTTTTTCAATAAGAACCCCTTTGGGAACATTGGCCACTTTGCCCATGACAACCAATTTTTCCGCGAGGCTGGTTTCGGTGTTCCCAAGAACTGCGGCAATGGGGATTTTCTCATATTCTATGGGCGCCTGTCGCAAAACCTCGCAAACGCCGATGTCACGCATGAGGGCATTGGACTCATTGGAACTGACAATAACAACCAACAGATCGGGGCCTTCGCCAAAATTGGCATTATAGATTTCCCCCCGCTTGATGTATTTGGGCAAGGCGGCAGGCATCAGCGGGTTTGAAATGTCCGGCGCTGGGCTTTTAACAATCTATTGGCCCGCTGCTCTTCAAGGCGCGCAATTTTATCAAAGAGGGGTTTATATTTTTTGACGACGCGTTGATCAATCTCTGTTTGTTCAATGGCATGGCGCAGGAGCTTTGAGATAAAAGAACTCCTGCTGCGTTCGCCGAGATGGATTCGCAGCTGATCCAGTTTCTGGCCAAGATCGTCGGGTATGGCAAGGGTCCATGTTCTTAACATCTTATTATAATATTAACATAAGATTATTAAGAAGTCAAGGGGGGTAGGCAATGGGGGTCAGGTCTTCATTTGTCACTTGTTCATGGCAAAAATGACAGATAACCTGTGAAGACCTGACCCCATTGCCTATTCGTGAGGATAGACGGTCAGCCGTTCTCTAAACCACGGATCAAAAGTAAAAATGTCCTTTATGCCCAATCTTTTCATAACCGCCACATTTAGACAGTCAACAAAACTGGCATGGCGGGGGGCATGGCGAAATAAGTCTGCCGCTTCGCTCGTGTCTTCTGGGCGGTGATTTTCGATAATGATGCGTTTGTCATCAAGAATCATTTCTTGAGCGCGGACCGATTCTTGAGCGCCGACGCGGGCGCGCACGACAGAGAGAAATTCGGCCAGCACCGTGAGCGATGTTACCAGAATGGCGTCAGGTTCCAGGCTGTCAAGAAAATGAACCGCTTTCGCATGAAAATCGTCCTTGTCATTGGCCACGGCATACCGGTATACTGGAAAATATGGGGGACGTGTTAAAAATAGGGACAGCGCCTATTTTTTATATTCGATCTTTTGAGGCGGAAGCGGAAACTATTGTTTTTTCGCCGCTTTTTTGAGGACTTGCCTCAGAATATCCAGCCCCTGGTCAATCTCTTCGGAGGTGACGGTCAAAGCTGGGCAGAATCTCAGGGAATTAGGGCCGCAGCCGAGTATCAAAAGGCCCGCTTTATAACATTCGTTAACCACGAAGTCGCGCAGTTTGGCGGCGCGTTTTTTGGTTTGGCGGTCCGTGATGAATTCCATGCCGGCCATCAGTCCCAGACCGCGCACATCCCCGATAAATTCATATTCCTGCTGTAATTTTTTAAGCTGTGTCATCAGATAACGGCCTTGGGTTTCGGCATTTTTCATCAGGCTTTCTTCGAGAAGTTTAATGGTGGCTAAGGCTGCTTCACAGGAAACAGGGTTGCCGCCGAAGGTCGAGGCGTGGGCGCCGGACGGCCATGTCATCAGGCTTTTTGGGGCCAACATTACGCCCAACGGCATGCCCGAAGCGATTCCTTTGGCTGCTGTGATAATGTCAGGCGTTACTCTAAAGTGTTCAACGGCAAACATTTTTCCGGTTCTTCCCATGCCGGATTGTACTTCGTCAACCATTAAAAGAATGCCGTATTTTTTCGCGATTTTATGGATTCTGCCGAGCCATTCAACCGGCGGCACAACGTAGCCGCCTTCGCCCTGTATCGCCTCGACGACTATGGCCGCTACTTCTTCGGCCGGGACCGTGGTCCTAAAAAGTTCATCTTCAAGGTAATTAGCGCAGGCCAGATCGCAGCTCGGATGTTTCAGGTTGAAGGGACAGCGGTAGCAGTTGGCATAATGGATATGGCTGACTTGCGGCAGGAGCGGGCCGAAGCCGTTTCTTTGAACCGCCCTGGAATTAGTCAGGGATAAAGCGCCGAAAGTGCGGCCGTGAAACGATCCCATGAAAGATATGAAGCGCGGGCGCCGGGTCTTGAAACGCGCGAGTTTCATGCCGGCTTCGTTGGCCTCGGCGCCGGAGTTGCCGAAAAATACCTTGGCCTTTTCTTTGCCCGGAAACAGCCCTGAAAGCTTTTCAGCCAAAACTATCTGGGAAGGATAGTAGAAATCCGTCCCGGACATGTGGATTAGTTCGCCCGTTTGTTTTTGGATGGCCCGCACCACCTGGGGGTGGCAGTGGCCGGTGGAGGTCACGGCGATGCCGGCTGAGAAATCCAGATATTCTTTGCCGTCCGCATCCCAGACTTTTACGCCCTTTCCCCGGACAATAACGGCAGGGTAACTGCGAGTGTATGAAGGCGAGATGACCTTGCTGTCGCGGTCAACCCAGCTTTTTGATTTTGAAACTGTGGTTATTTTAGCCATGATAAAGTTTAGCGTTTTTTAGCTAGGATTGATTTAGAAATTTTTTATAAAAAGAGAGGCAAAAAAAACATGAAAACCCAGACTGTCGTTGAAAAAACGAAGGCGAAAAAACAAGACATGGAAGGCGGCGCGAAAGACTTTTTAAAAACACTGGGCATTGAAAGCGTCAATTCCGGGGCGTGCGGCAATGATTGGATAAAAAATCCTTCCGGAGGCGAACTGATTTCTTATTCGCCGTCGGACGGCTCAGCCATCGCCACGGTTAAAATGGCCAGCGCCGATGATTATGAGAATATTATGAAGGACGCGGTATCCGCTTTTGAAACATGGCGTATGGTTCCGGCGCCGAAACGAGGCGAGGTTGTCAGGCAAATCGGGGAAAAGCTCAGGGAATATAAAAAACCGCTGGGAAAATTGGTTTCCTATGAAATGGGAAAAATAGCGGCTGAAGGCGAAGGGGAGGTTCAGGAAATGATTGACATGGCGGATTTTGCCGTGGGCCTGTCCCGCCAGCTTTACGGCCTTTCCATGCACAGCGAGCGGCCCATGCACCGGATGTACGAGCAGTGGCATCCCCTGGGCGCAGTGGGAGTCATTACTGCCTTTAATTTTCCGGTGGCTGTCTGGGCCTGGAACGCCATGCTGGCCGCGGTCTGCGGCGACGTGGTGGTGTGGAAGCCCTCCTCAAAAATGCCTTTGACCGCGGTGGCGGTGCAAAACATCATCAGCCGGGTGCTTGAGAAAAACAACTGCCAGGGCATTATGACGCTTGTCATCGGAAGCGGAAAGGTCGTGGGCGACCGCATGGTCAATGATCCTAGGATTCCTTTAATCAGCGCCACTGGCAGCACTGATTTGGGAAAGAGAATCGGCCAAGCCGTGGGCCGGCGTCTGGGCCGCACCATCCTGGAGCTCGGCGGCAACAATGCCGTCCTGGTCATGAACGACGCGAATTTGGATTTGGCTTTAAGAGCCGTTCTTTTCGGCGCGGTGGGCACGGCCGGGCAAAGATGCACGTCAACCAGAAGGGTGATTCTTCAAAAAGGCATTGCCGAGGAATTTACCAAAAGACTGACCGGCGCTTATAGGCAGATCACCATCGGCGACCCCTTGGACGCGAAAATTCTTATGGGGCCGCTGGTGGATAAAGGGGCCGTGGAAGACATGCAGAAGGCCCTCAAAGAGATCAGCAATCAGGGCGGCGAAATCATCTGCGGCGGTAGCGTGCTCGGCGGCGAGAAATATAAAAGCGGGTGCTACGTTGAGCCGGCTATCGTTAAAGCAAAAGCCGACATGAAAATAGTGGCCGAGGAAACCTTCGCTCCTATTCTTTATCTTATAACCGTCAAAGACCTTGACGAGGCGATTAGAGTGCAGAACGGCGTTCCGCAGGGGCTTTCTTCGGCCATGTTTACGACCAATTTGATTAATGCCGAAACGTTTTTAAGTCCCAGGGGAAGCGATTGTGGCATCGCCAATATCAACATCGGCACCAGCGGGGCTGAAATCGGCGGCGCTTTCGGCGGGGAAAAGGAAACCGGCGGCGGCCGCGAGGCAGGCAGTGACGCCTGGAAGGCTTATATGAGGCGCCAGACCAACACCATCAACTGGAGCAAGGAACTTCCCTTGGCTCAGGGCATCAAGTTCGAAGTATAGAAAAAGAGGGTTTTGGTTATTTGGCGGTGATTACGTGAGACGAATGACGGTTTTTGTAGGTGGGGTATTAGTCGTTATTCATGTTCTATCCGGTTGCGCCAATTTAAAAGGGCCTTCCATTTCCCCTGAAGCGGCGAGATTGCTTCAAGAGGGGGTGCGATTAGCGGTGGCGCATCAATATGAGAAAAGTGTTGATTCTTTTAGCAAGGCTTTGGAGCTGTCTCCTCAATATAAAGAGGCTTGGATACAGAAAGGCAAATCATTAAACGGTTCGCGCCGTTTTAAAGAGGCCATAACATGCGAGTTTAGGTCAATACGAGTCGGCGCTGCGTATTTATGACGAAATTTTGAAGCTCGAGCCGAAGGAGCAGTTTTTCGTCCTATTTGCCAAGGGCGTGGTCTCAGATAAAATGAGCAGAGATTTGGAAGCACGGCGATACTTCAAACAAGCGCAGGCCATTGATCCTGCTCAGTTGAAAAAGTTTTTGCATCGCGATTTGCGGCTCAGGAAAAAATATTTCGCCAAGCAGTAAGCTGCCTTTACGAACCTGTTTTTTATCAAGGCCGCAAATAGGCAGGGATGCCCCCCTGCCAAAAGTATAAAAACTGTGGTAAGCTTAAATTGATATGGGACTATCAGGGTATATCGGTATTGCCATGAAAAAGGCGCATTATAAAGTGCTTGATAATGGCAATTATTTTGGAGAAATTCCCGGTCTTAATGGCGTGTGGGCTGAGAATAAGACGCTGGAAAACTGCCGCCAGGAACTACAGGAAGTTTTAGAAGATTGGATTGTGTTGAAGCTGCGGGATCAGGAAAAATTGCCGGCCATTAGCGGGCATACCTTAAAAATATCAACAGCGGTGCATGCCTAAACCCGTTTCGCGGCGGGAGATGATTCGGCGCTTTCGAAGCTTGGGATTTATTGGACCTATTGCCGGCGCCAAGCATTCTTTCATGAAAAAAGACAGTCTGAAAATACGGATTCCCAACTCTCACCGCGGTGATATTGATATTTCTCTTCTGAAAGAAATTCTCCGGCAGGCGGGGGTCAGTTTTGACGATTGGGAAGGCGTTGTTTAGAACTGGACCTGAATCTGGGCCGTAAACACGTTGTTACGAAGCTGGTTTTTCTGGTCTTCTTCGCGTTTAGCGTCGTATTGCGCTGAAAGACGTATAACCGCACCCTGCGCAGAGCTTCGGGTACCAGCCGGGGCCTCAGAGAGGCCCAGCGTGCTGGGCGAATAATGCAAAGCCACGCTGGTTGTTGTCTGGCGGTTGTTTAAAGTCTTGATGTCCGGGTCAAAAGATTCAAAACGTATTATCGGCCTGAAGCGCTGGAGCCATTCCCACTTGCGGTAAGCTTCGGGTGAGAAAATTCCCAGGATCATGTCCGCTTGGATGAACCAGCCTTGGCTCAATGTTGTTTCATCCTGGCCGCGGTGATATTCGGCCCGCAGGTTTTGATCCTGGGCGCCGATGCAAAGTTCCCCGCCGAAGCGGTTTTTTGTGACCGGATACGCGCGCCGGGGCAGGATTTGATCGCCGGTATAGGCATAGCCGCCCAGGCGCAGGCCTTCAAAATTGACGGCCAGCCGGCTGACAAATGTTTTGGCCTCGGTGTTGTCGGCGATGTTGGGGCCGCTTCCGTTGACCAGTGCCACGCCCCCGTCAAATTGCCGCCAGCGGCCCAAAGCCGCTAAGCCCGTGTCCGCGTTTCCCGGTTCATTGGAAAAAAGCCTTAGGACCGTCTGTGAACGGCCAAGAAGATCCAGTTCCGGCTCAAAAAGATAAATCTCCCGGATCATGGGCATGGGGATTAATCCCGCCTGAAAATGCCAATACTTCAAGGGTTGATAGTCCAGGTAAGCGCGGCCCAGGCCTTCCCGTTGGACATGAAGCCGGTTGAGAGCCAGTCTCAGGTGAGCTGTAAGTTCCGGCATCGGCTTGAAGTAGGCATTGACATACGCTTTATGCAAAGAAAACGAATCAACGGCTCCGGTGGATTTGTCGGCAGTGTAACGGAACATCAGGTGGCTGTTCCAATTGAAGGTGCCGGCGGAATATTCAGCGGCGCCCAGACTTAAAGTAGATAAGGCAGATAAGGCTGATAAGGTGGATAAGGCTTTAAAAAATGAAATTTTATTTTTCATTTAATCCAAGTCCCTTTTTTGTTGGAGAAACTGCATTTAACGTGAATCGGCACGCCGGAACGCTTAGCGGCCGTAATGGAGCGGGCTTGCATGACCTGACTGCCGGATAAGGCGAGTTTGAGCATTGCGTCATAGGAAATCCGGCTGATTTTGCGCGCTGAGGCGATTTTTCGCGGGTCCGCCGTATAAATACCTTCCACATCCGTATATATTTCGCAAAATTCAGCCTTTAAGGCGGCGGCCAAAGCCACGGCAGTCAGGTCGGAGCCGCCCCGGCCCAGGGTGGTGATTTCGCCGGCGGCATTCATTCCTTGGAACCCGGCGACTACGGCCGTTTTATTTTGACGAAGGCAGCGGCGGATTTTTTTAGTGTCAATGCCGGAGATGTCGGCATCGGCGAAAGGGCCGGCAGTGCGTATGCCCGCTTGCGGTCCGGTCAATGAAACGGCGTCAATCCCTATTGATTTAAGGGCCATGGCAAAAAGAGCGATGCTGATTTGCTCTCCTGTGGCCAAGAGCATATCCATTTCCCTTGAGTCAGGTTTTTTCTGTATGCCTTTGGCTAATTCAACTAGCTCGTTGGTGATTTCGCCTGGGGCCGAGATAACGGCGATGATGCGGCAGCCTAGTTTTTTAAGGCGCTTGACTTTATTGGCTGAAGATAGAATTCTTTCAGGATTAGCCACAGAGGTGCCGCCGAACTTCATAACAACAATAGGCTCAATCTTGCTCACAACCATATTATTCAATATTAAGTTTTTCTATCCGTCTTTTTTGCCAAAATTTCTTATTGATTAATTTATTTGTAATTTTTTTGCTGCCGGTTTTTCTGGCACATGCCGAAGAAAGCGGGCCGCCCAAAGTCGGGCGCATTGAAATCCAAAGGCTGGATGTTTTTGATACCTCGAAACCTGGGGAGGACCGGCCTCCTTATACATTGGTCAACAAGCTCCACTTCGTCACCCGCGACAGTGTCATCCGCCGGGAATTGCTGCTTGAGCCAGGCGATACTTTCGACCATTATCTGTTGGAAAATTCCGAGCGAAACCTTCGATCTTACCGCTTCCTTAAAGACGCTGATATCGAGGCAAAGCCGCAGCTGGACACAACCGTTGATCTGACCGTCAAGGTTCAAGATACCTGGACGACCGACATCGCTCCGACTATAGGCGTCGGGGCCGGCGAACGAAAATTCGGGTTACTGTCCAGAGAACACAATTTTCTTGGCCGCGGCAAGACTTTGATTATTAATTATATTGACAATTCCGGGGTAACCGCCAGAGAAATCGGATACAAAGACCCTCGTATTTTAGGAAGCCGTTTTGCGCTGAAAGTCAATCACAACGACAGCAGCCGTGGTTATGATACCGATGGATTTATCGGTTTGCCGGTGTATTCTTTGGTTACGCCGCTGTCGTTGGGAATAAAGGGCCGCCATGGTTCGGCCTTTAAACCCATTTACAGCCGGGGCGACGAGACGGCTAGGATCAAAGAGAATTTTCAGAAATATGAAATGATGATCGGCCATCCCTTGACCGCCAGCAGCCGCCGGGCGGTGCGCGCCACCTATGGCTATGCGGCCGTTGACAACCGTTTTGTTTCCTCCATAACCGCGGCGGGATTCGGCCTGCCCGAGAACCGGAAATTCCGCATGCCGAGCATTACCGTGAATTATCAAGAATCGGACTATGTCAAGGAAAATCTGGTAAACAGGTTTGAGCGCGTGGAAGACTTCAATCTCGGCTGGGAGGCAGGCCTGCGGCTGGCTTATTCGGCTGAAGCTTTCGGATCGGCGCAGGATGAAATTTTGCCGCGGTTTGAGCTAAGCAAGGGAATCGGCCTGGGCGCAGGCAGGTTATTTCTGGCCGGCGCGCAGGCTTACTTCATTTATGACGGCAGTAAAGCCCGTCAGGTTGTCCAGGCGATTTGCGCCAATTATTATCACAAAAGATTTTTTTATCCAAAAAATACCCTGGTTCTTCACGCCGAGTCATCAACCGGCATGCGCCTGGCGTCGGACTCCCAGCTTTTAATGGGCGGCAACAGTGGTTTGCGCGGTTATCGTTTCAATTATTTCGGCGGAAACAAGAGCCTGCTTTTTAACGCGGAAACGAGATTTTATTGGCTGGAGGATTGGCTGTATGTGGTTTCCGTCGCGCCGGTGGCTTTTTGGGATGCCGGCTATGTCTGGCCGGAAGGTAAAAAGCGGCGCTTGGGCGATTTCAAGCACGACGCCGGTTTCGGCCTGCGCCTGGGATTCACCCGCAGCGCCTCGGCCCCGGTAGTGCGGCTGGATTTGTCTTACGCCCTTAACAAGGAAGGAACCGTCAAAAGCGGCTGGGTTTTTTCCGCGGGAATCAATCACGCCTTTGACCCGTCGGGTAATTCTCTTCACCGTGTGGACAGAGAATAGAAATTGCTTAGAACTTCCAAACACCGCCGTCGGTCCAGGATCATCCCTCTTTTCGTCATGCCCGCGCAGGCGGGCATCCAGGCCTGGATTCCCGCTTTCGCGGGAATGACGAATAGGGAAGTTCTAAAAATTGCCGGTGGCAATTTCGGGGGAAGTCTGCTATATATTTGATAGGGATTTTTAGAAAAGGTCATGGCGAAAAAAATTTTGGTTGTGGACGATGACCCCAACGCCCGGGAGCTTATTCGTTTGATGCTGTCCAAATACGATTGCGAAGTCCTGGAAGCGGCTAACGGGCTTGAGGGATGGGGTGTTGCGTCGAAAGAAAGGCCCAACCTTATCATCACCGATCACCTGATGCCCAATTTTACCGGCTATGAGCTTTTTCAGAAGGTGCGCGACGACGAGTCTTTAAAAAGAACGCGCTTTATCATGATCACGAGCAAGCATTTTGACAGCGAATTTCCGGAGCTTTTACGTTTGGAAGGCTGTGATTTTGTTTCCAAGCCGTTCCACGTCGCTTCTTTGGTCGGAGCCATAGAGAAATTATTGGGACCATTGCCTTTCAGAACATAGGGTTCCGGATTTGAAAATACTTATTGTTGACGACGACCAAAATTCCCGGGAACTTATCCGTTTGGCATTCGCCGTATACGATTGCGCGCTTTTGGAAGCGGCCGACGGCAACGAAGGCTTGGAAATTGCCTTGCGCGAGAAACCGGACATTCTTCTTATTGATCAAATGATGCCCCAAATGACCGGTTATGAGCTTTTTCGAAAGCTCCATGCCGAACCTTCCATGAAATCGGCGCATTTCATTATGATCACGGTAAAACAATTCGACAACGAATTTCCCGAGCGCTTAAAAATGGAAGGATGCGAATTCATAGCCAAGCCCTATGATTTTGCGGCTTTGCTGAAGCTTATCGAAAAGATTATCGGACCTATTCCTAAGAGAGCCTCCTCGAACTTGTAAGAGTAAGCGATAAAGGACAAAATAACTGACATGCAAAGGGTAATTTTTGCCGTCGGCCTTACGGGCGGCCATATTTATCCGGCCGTGGCCTTGGCCGAGGATTTGGGTAAAAATGATTTTGAATATCTTTTTGTCGTCCGGGCAAAAAGCCGGCTTGCCTTGCAAATTCTTGAAAAAAGCGATTTTCCAAGCCTTTGTCTTGACGTTATGGGCCTGCCTCGAGGTTTAGGAATTTTTCGGGACGGCCTGCGGTTCGCTTGGAGGCAATTCCGGGCTTTTTGTCTTTGCTGGAAGGCGCTTAAAGACTGGAAGCCGGATTTGGCCGTCGGTTTCGGAGCCTACGTGTCTTTCCCGGTTATCTTCGCTGCCAAGCTGCAAGGAATCCCCGCGCTCATTTATGAGCCCAATGCCGCCATGGGTTTAGCCAACAAGGTTTTGGCGCCATGGGTGGACAAGATCGCCTACACCATGCCCGTGTTTGCCGCCACCAACGACCTCAGCCTGAGGCTGATCAGCCTTTGGCTGAAACGACTAACGACCAACGTCGCAGTTGTCGAGCCTCCGCTTCGCCGGAGTCTCAAGGATGCGGCGGTCATGACGGCCGGAGAGGCCAGGAAAATTTTCGGGCTTGATCTTGCATTGCCGTGCCTTTTGATATTCGGCGGCAGTCAGGGCGCCCAGGTTGTCAACCATCATATTTGCCGGGGCTTGGCGGTTTTATTGGCGCAAGGCAAATTGTTCACTTTTTTGCATATAACCGGCGAAAAAACTTCCCATCAGATCAAAGATTTTTATGCCGGCCAAGGCGTGCCGGCAAACCGCGGCAAATGCCTTGAATATCTTGAGGAGATAGGCTGGGCCTATCGCGCCGCCGATCTGGTCGTTTCTCGGGCCGGCGCCATGACCTGCCATGAGCTTATTTTTTTCAAAAAACAAGCTGTTCTTATTCCCTTGGCGGCATCTGCCGAATCCCATCAATGGCATAATGCCTATTATCTTGAGCATCTTGGAATAGCTACAATCATCAAAGAAAGCGAGCTGGATGAAAGCCGTCTTGCCGGCGTCTTAAGCGCAAGATTAGGGGCTTTGGCTGTCGGACGGGAAGGACAATCGGCTTTAAAGAAGTTTCCGGCGACGCTGACTCAAGTCGTCAAGGCCATGCTTGAGCATAACTTATAGGCAGGGAGGCGTGAAGATTGCCTAAAAAAAAGATTCTTATCACCAACGACGACGGGATCTACGGGCCGGGACTGAAGCCTTTGGAAAAAGAAATGTCCAAAGTGGGCCAGGTTTTTACTATTGTTTCCGATCAGGAGCGTTCGGCTACCAGCCATTCCTTGACATTGCATAAACCGCTCAGAGTCCATCGGATTTCCCGTCAAAATTATATTCTCAGCGGTACGCCGGCGGATTGCGCCCGGTTCGGCATTCTTCATTTACTCAAGGGAAAAGCCGATCTTGTTGTTTCAGGCATCAATAGCGGCGTTAATCTCGGAGAAGACGTTATTTATTCCGGCACCATCGCCGCGGCCATCGAGGCCACTTTACTGGAGGTCCCGGCCATGGCCGTCTCGCGTCCGGCCGGGAATGATTGCAAAGATTTCATTCCGGCGGCAAAAATTGCCGTTGACCAGAAATGTCCTGGGTGTGCCGGTCCCGGGAACCGATATCGAGGCTTTTGAGCGCGGCCATACCGTTATCACTCCGCTCGGCATTGATTGGACGGCCGAACATTATCTGCCGGAATTGGAAAAGTGGCGCATCTAAAAAAAGGGTTGAGGGTTGAGGGTTCAGGGTTGAGGGTATGGAATATATTTTCTTTTATTCGCTCTACCCTCTACACTCTACCCTCTACCCTTCTTTTTGCCCTTCTTTTCTACCCTCTACCCTCTACCCTCTACCCTTCGCATTTATATGCCGGCGAGCTTCGTGGCTCTTTTGGCTTGGCCAGCTACCAGTATGAAGGTGCCGGTTCAACGGGAGGCATTTGGGAGGAAAAGCCGTCTTTTAATAATCAGCCGCATGTTGAGATGGAATACCGCTGGCTGCCGGAAATCACCCATTACGCCGGTTTTGATTATTTTAAGGCCGGCTTGGAATATTTAGGGGGCAAAAGCGTCCGCATGGCCGATCAAGCCATTTACCGCAAAGTGGAAACGATGAATGTTTTTTTCGGCCTTGGCCGGACATTTTCCGGCGGAATGGGTTTTGAATTCGGGCCGATGGCGGTCAAGCAAGAGCATGAAGTCAAAGATTTGAGCGGTAACGGCTCCAGGAGCCTTAGTCTTTTGCGCTTGGGCAGTTACTTTGGATATTCGTGGCATTACCGGTTTGATCTTTGGCAGGCAGGGATATTCGGTTATATCGGGGTTGCCGGATTGCCTCAAAGACAGTCGGCTTTAAGTAGTTTTTCTTTTAGTGTATGGCGTAAATTATCGGGCAGCGCTTGGAGTCTGGGCGCCAAATTCAGCGGCTCCTTGTTTCAAATGGAACGGGCCAATAGCATAATCGGCGATGTGGGGACAACCAAAAACGCTGTTCTGCTGTTTCGGCAAGGCGAAACAGACTTCCGTAGTTTTGCTTTGACGATAGGGCGGTCAATCTAAGCAAAGCGACTGAGGCGAATGAGGTAAATGAGGTAAAGACAAGATGAATGGCGCTCGCACCTTAGTTACCTCAATTGCCTCAGTTACCTTAGTTGCCTCCGTTTCCCATGCTTTTAGCGTCCGCGCTTCATGGCTGCCGGCTGGACGGATGAGTTATGAGGCTTATTCCGTGCGGTCCGACAGACTGCCGTCTTACTTAAACAAAAACACAAGCAAAAGTTTTCTTTTTGAGACGTTTTGGCGTCATCCGGCATATCCCGACATAGGTTTTAATTTGCGCATCTTGCAGGCAGGCCGGACCATAGGCACGGAAAAAATCGGCGATTATCAGACCGATCCGCTGCGGCTTTCCATCCAAAGCTGGTATTTGGTGCTGGAAAGGGATTTGATCAGCACCAAGAGGGGATTTTTAGCCGGCATGGCCGGCATCGGCGAAGTGGCGAATCAATTTGAGCGCGTAAAGCCGATTATCGTTCAAGGCGCTGACGTCAGTCTTGATGTCGGACTGAATCCCAAAGGAACGCAAAGCAGCGGTGTGAGAGTATCCATTGAAAATGCGGCATTTCCTCTTGGAGTGCGCTGGCATTACCGATGGAGCCGCCGGTTTTTTTCAGAAGCGATTTTGACCTATGCGTTTCTTTTCGACATGACCGATGTTTTAAGCGGCTCGTCTCCTTATAGCGGCTGGGCCACTAAAGCCACAGCGATCGCCGGCTGGCGTTTTTCTGAAAGCTTCGAGCTTTATGGAGGCTATTTAGGTTACGTCAATCACATGGCCGCGCCCACCGGCCAAGGCGGCATGAAACTTCGCGGCAGCGCCTCGGCCCCGGAGGGAATTTACGTCTTATGGCAGGAAAACGAGGTCCATCTTTCCGCCGCCGTCCTCGGCCTTGGATACCACTTTTAAGAATATCGAATATAGAATGTTGAATATAGGGAAGAAAATCAATTTTGAGTCCTATATTCTACATTCTATATTCCATATTCCTGTTTTTTTAATATGTGCGGCATAACCGGTTTCATTAGGCTTCCCAATGCCCGTTCGATGGGTTCGCCCGAAAATTTAGCCGATATTCTTCATCGCATGAATTCGTCTCTTGTCCATCGCGGGCCCGACGATGAGGGCGCATTCGTTAAAGACCCTGTTTGGATGGCCATGCGCCGCTTGAAAATCATTGATCTTGAAGGCGGCCGCCAGCCCATTTTCAACGAGGACGGCTCCGTTGCCGTTGTTTATAATGGAGAAATTTACAACTACATCGAATTGCGCCGTGAATTAACGGTGCAAGGCCATCAATTCAAGACAAATTCGGATACCGAGGTTCTCGTTCATCTTTATGAGCAATACGGTTTAGATTTTCCCGGCCGCCTAAGGGGAATGTTCGCTTTCGCCATATGGGATGACCGTAAACAAAACTTGATTATCGGCCGCGATCCCGCGGGAATCAAGCCGCTTCATTGGGGCGTTTTTCAAGGCTGGCTTTTGTTTTCATCCGAAATCAAGGCGTTTTACGCCTGCCCCGCCTTCGAGGCGGCGATTGACGCTGAGGCGGTGGATGACCACTTAACCCTGATGTATATACCGACCCCAACGACCATTTATAAGGGATTGTCAAAGCTCGAAGAGGGAAGCGTTCGGATTTTTGGAGCCGACGGCAGCGTAAGATTGCGCCGATATTGGCAGTGCTTGCCGCCACCGGCGTCAGACTTCAGACTTCAGACTTCAGACTTCAGACTTCTTCTTGACAGGCTTGAAGAAAAGATTTCCGAAAGCGTCAGAATCAGTTTAAGAAGCGACGTCCCCTTGGCGGTTTTTCTTTCAAGCGGGCTTGATTCTGCAACCGTGGCCTATTTCGCCAAGCGGCATAAACCGGACCTTAAAACTTATACGGTTTCTTTTCCGGCCGGTAGTTATAACGAGGGTAAAGAGGCCGGGATCATTGCCGAATGTTTGGGCACCGACCATACGGACATCCCCATGGAGTATCCGAAAAACCTTCCTGATTTTGCGGCCGAAGTTTTGGCTTGTTTCGATGAACCTTTCGGCGACACTTCGGCTTTACCGACATATCTATTATGCCGGGAGGCGCGCCGTCATTGCACGGTCTGCCTTTCGGGCGACGGAGGCGATGAGCTGTTCGGCGGTTATCCGACTTTTCAGGCAACCGATTGGTTTAGGATGTACCGCCGTCTGCCTCGTTTTTTGCGGGCCGGATTTTTTCCCTGGCTGGCTTCAAAGCTTCCGACAAGCCTGGAACGGGTTAGCTGGGATTATAAATTTAAGCGTTTCACCGGCCAAGCCGCTGAATTTGATGATTACCGGGCGATTCATTTTACCTGGAGAGGCGCTTTCGGCTGGGGGGAAAGGCGGGCGGTTTACGAAGGTGATTTTTGGAACGGATTATCGCAGCGGCCGGCCTTCGCCACGGTAATGGGGCGCTTCGCCGAAGCGCCGGATTCGTCTTTTCTGGACAGGTTGTTTTATGTTGACCGGACCACCTATCTTATGGATGAATTCCTTGTCAAGACGGACCGTATGAGCATGGCCCATTCGCTTGAAGTAAGACCCCCGTTCCTTGATCCGGCCTTGATCGCCGCGGCATTGCTGGTACCGGCTCAATATAAAATCCGGGGCTTTCAAACCAAGTGGATTTTACGCCGCTTAATGAAAGGCCGTTTGCCTGAAAAAATTTTACGCCTGCCCAAAAAAGGTTTTTCACCGCCCTTGGCTATATGGCTCAAAGATCAGGTGTTCCAGGATTTTATTCAAGATGCCATGAATGCCCAGGCATTACGTTCGCTCGGCATTATCCGCCCTGGACTTGCCGCCGGGCTTTTAAAAGATCATTGCGACGGCCGCGCGGACAACAGCCGGAAATTGTGGGTGCTTTTGTCCCTGGCTTTGTTCGCCGATCGCCATAATAAAAGAATTGTTTAAGCTCGTCAGTCCGTTCAAACCCGCCGGGGATCAACCTCAAGCGATAAAGAAGCTTGTCAGCGGTTTAAAAAGCAGTCATAAACACCAGGTTCTTCTCGGCGTGACCGGCAGCGGCAAGACCTTCACTGCTGCCAACCTCATTAAGGCTTGGGACGGACCGGTTTTGGTCATTTCGCCGAATAAAGTTCTCGCGGCCCAGCTTTACGCTGAGTTTAAAAGCTTTTTCCCGGAAAACGCTGTTGAGTATTTTATTTCCTACTATGACTACTACCAGCCGGAAGCTTATATTCCCCAAACCGACACCTATATTGAAAAAGACGCGGCTATCAACGAGCATATCGAGCGTCTGCGGCTTAAAGCCACTTCATCCGTTCTTTCGCGCCGCGACGTTATTGTGGTGGCCAGCGTTTCGTGCATTTACAACATCGGCGACCCCCAAGACGTCAAAGACTTATGCCTTAACCTAAAAGAGGGCGCCAAGCAAAGCCGCGATGTTCTGACCGGCGAACTGGTCCGCCTCCAATATGAAAGAAACGACGTGGAATTCGCGCCCGGGCGTTTCAGGGGGCGCGGCGCCATGATCGAGATTTTTCCGCCGTACCTTGAAGACCCGGTCAGGTTGACGTTTGACGCCGGCAAACTGGCCAAAATCGAGACGCTCCGTAAAATCACCGGTGAGACAATTCGGCGCTTGGGTGAAATCAATATTTATCCAAGCCGGCATTTTGTCACGCCTCAGGCCAGGATCGAGACGGCCATGGAGACGATAAAATGGGAATTGGAAGAACGCCGGCGGGTTCTCAAGGCGCAAGGCAGGCTCCTTGAAGCCCAAAGGCTGGAAAGCCGCACCAAATACGATTTGGCCATGATGAAATCCGTGGGATTTTGTAACGGCATCGAGAATTATTCGCGGCATCTATCCGGCCGTCTGCCCGGCCAGCGGCCTTTCTGCCTGATTGATTATTTTGCCAGCACGCTGGGCCTCCCTGAGGCCCCGGCTGGTACCCGAAGCTCTGCGAAGGGTGCAGGCAAGGAATTTTTAATGTTGATTGACGAAAGCCACGTGGCTATCCCCCAGATTCGCGGCATGTATGAAGGCGACCGGTCAAGAAAGGAGATTTTAGTTGAGCATGGTTTCCGCCTTCCCAGCGCCCTGGATAACAGGCCCTTGAAATTCGACGAATTCAAAACTTTGGGCGATTCGGTGATTTATATTTCAGCCACGCCCGGGCCTTATGAGCTTTCTTTGGCGGGTAAAGCCATTATCGAGCAGATTGTGCGGCCCACCGGCCTGGTTGATCCCCAGGTTGAAGTGCATCCCATCAAAGGACAAATGTCCCACTTGATCGAGGCGATCAAAGAGCGGGTAAAAGCCGAAGAAAGGACACTGGTGACCACTTTGACCAAGCGCATGGCCGAGGAGCTGGCCGATTACTTGCTCGAAATGGACATCAAGACGCACTATCTCCACTCGGAGGTCCAGACGCTGGAGAGAGTGGAAATCCTGCGCGACCTGCGCCTGGGTGTCTATGACGTCGTCGTCGGCTCAATGGAGCGGGCTCTCGGCGAAATGGAGCGCCGCCGCAAGCTTCAGGTAATTTACAACCAAAAGCATAAAATTACGCCGCGCTCGATCGTTAAGGGAGTCGAAGAGCTGGAGGAATTCGAGGCCAAAGCCAAATCAAATGCCGTATCTCTTGTCCGGGAGGCATGGGGCCGTTATGAAGCGCAAAAGCCGGCCGCCCAAATCATCCGCGAGCTTGAAAAAGAAATGAAAGAGGCGGCCGAACGCCTTGATTTTGAGCTGGCCGCGGCCCTCAGGGACCGGCTTTTTGAGCTTAAAAGTATGGTTGTAAAGAAATAGCTATAATCTATCATACCTATGTTCTCCTCGAAAAAATACGTTTTTCTAGTGATGACAGGCGATGCCGCCTGCATCCTTTTTTCCCTTATATGGGTAACCGCCCTGCGCCGCTGGAATGAAATTTTCACGGCGCCGAATTTTCTTTTGTACCATGGCGCGCTTTTTGTTGTTTTGACGATTCTGTGGCTGTGGATTTTTCATCTTTGCGGACTTTATGAGCCGAGACATCTCGGCGCCGGACGCGAAGGCATCATCACGGTCGGCATCGTGACGGCTTTTCTATTCAGCGCGGTTTTGCTTTATTTCACTTCCGGTATTTTTATCATGCCGGCTCCCAAGACCATTTTGCTTCTGGCGAGCGTTTTGGCAGGCTTTACGATTTATTTCTTGCGCTCCTTGGCTGTTCGCTGGCTGTGGAAAAGCCGGGCCGCAAAAGATGCGATTTTCAATACGGCCGATGATGCCGTTTTCGTCCTTGACAGAAAACTGCTCGGCAATTCCAGCGCCGACGGATATCATGAGAAGCTTAGAAACGCGGCCTTGCGCGGTTTGCCGGTTTTCAGCTCTTCCATGTATCGGGCTATTGAAACCGAGAAGATTCCTTTGGATGAGATCGGCGCGGAATGGCTTATTGATCATGTGCTGTCGCCGGCCGGCTCGCGGACGTTTGAGGATGTCTTAAAGCGCGCTCTTGATGTTTTCGTGGCGCTTGTTTTTTTTATCCCGGCTTTGGCGGCAGGAAGCATCGCGGCTTGTTGGATAAAAATAATTTTAGGCGGCCCGGTTATTTACCGCCAGGTGCGCGTGGGAAAAGGGGGCCGGCAATTTTCCATCTGGAAATTTAGGACCATGCTGGGCGCCGCCGGGGAGGCGCAAATCTCCACCACCAGGCAGGATGACCCAAGAATTCCGAAAACCATGAAATGGATCAGAATGACCCATTTGGACGAAATCCCCCAGCTGGTCAATGTTTTTAAAGGCGAAATGTCTTTGGTCGGTCCCCGTCCGGAACAGGTCGCGATAACCACAGGCCTCGAACAAGCCATCCCCGATTATTGGGTCCGCCATGTGGCACTGCCCGGCATTACCGGCTGGGCCCAGGTCAATATGGGCTACGCTGAAACCGAGGGCGACGCTAAAGAGCGTTTCGCCTACGATCTTTATTATCTGGCCAACCGGAGCTTTTGGCTAGATTTTTCCATTCTGCTTCGCACCCTGCGCAACGTCCTTTTCGCTGACGGTCGGTAAATTCTAAACGCCCGGTCAGCGGCTGCGGCGGAAACTGCGGCGGAAATTTTTCCACCTGATCTGCCCCAGGGTTTTCGGTTTCGGGGGAGCCAGCATCGGCGGAGCCTGGTAGGGAAAATCCGGCAGAACCGCCCGTGGAAACGTGGCGCCTGTGAAGCGTTCGATCGCCGTTAAAAACGTCTGTTCGTCTGGGGCCATCAGCGTGATGGCGTCGCCCACTCCGTAAGCGCGGGCGGTGCGGCCCACCCGGTGGACATAGTCCTCGGGATGGCGCGGCAGATCGTAATTTATAACGTGGCTTATCTGGCGCACGTCAATGCCGCGGGCCGCGATGTCAGTGGCGACCAGGAGCTTGGTGCGGCCGGCGCGAAAGCTGTCCATGGCGGCTGTGCGCTGTGGCTGACTGCGGTTGGAATGAATGACGCCCACGGAAAATCCCAGGGCATTGAGCCTCGTGGCCAGGCGGTCTGCTCCGTGCTTGGTCCGGCAAAAGATCAAGCCGGAGTGTATTTGCGTCGCCTTAAGCCAGGCAATCAGAAATTCGGTTTTTTGCGTTTGGGTTATCGGATAAATCACCTGGCTGATGCCTTCGGCGACCGAGGTCGGCCGGGAGATTTCAATTCTATGCGGATGATGCAGGGCGAAGGCGGCGACATGTTCGACTTCGGGAGCCAGGGTGGCGGAAAACAGCATGGTTTGGCGCTGGCGGGGCAGGCGGCTTAGGATATTGCGGATGTCCGGCAGAAAACCCATATCGAGCATCCGGTCCGCTTCATCCAGCACCAGGCCTTGGGCCAGGGATTGGCGCTGGCCGTGGTAGCTGACCCCGCCGATGACAACGGCGGTTTTAAAAGGAGTGAACCGGCCGCAGTCGCTAAACATCTTTTCCACCTGAGCCGCCAGTTCTCTGGTCGGCACGAGAATTAAAACGCGCAGTCCCGGTCGGGGATGTTCGAGCAGGTGGTGCAAGATGGGAAAAGCGAAAGCCGCTGTTTTGCCGCTCCCGGTCTGCGCGCAGCCGAGCAGATCCTCCCCCTTGAGCGCCAAGGGAATGGCCTGGGCTTGGATAGGGGTCGGCTCAATGAAGCCCAGGGATTTAGCGGCTCGCGTGAGATCAGGATGGAGGCCTAACTTCGAAAATGGCATTTTTTTGTCACGCTTCGCTGATGAAAATCGCTTTGGTTTCCGAGTAGAGGTCCAGGGCTTTCATGCCCAATTCCCGGCCCAAGCCGCTTTGTTTGTAGCCTCCGAAAGGCGCCTCAGGGTGCACGCTGTGGGAAGAGTTGATGCTGATAACCCCGCTTTTAACCGCCTTGGCCACGCGGATGGCCCGGCCGATGTCCCTGGTCCAGAGCGAGCCGGATAGGCCGTAGACCGTGTCGTTGGCCAGCCGGACGGCGTCTTCTTCGTCGCTAAAGGGGATGACCGCAACCACCGGGCCGAAAATTTCCTCCTGCACAATGCGCATGCCCGGCTTGGCGTCGGCAAAGACCGCAGGCTCGATATAGTAGCCCTTTGATTTGCCGTTAGTCGCCGAAGGCGCGACCCCGCCGCAAAGGAGCTTGGCTTTATCTTTATGCCCGATTTGGATGTATTCAAGGACGCGCCGGCGCTGGGCCGCGGCGATCATTGGGCCCACCTGGGTTTTTGGGTCCAGCGGATCGCCGATTTTGATCGCCTTGGTCTTTTTGACCAGATTTTCCAGGAATTTCTCGTAGATTTTTCTATGAACGATAAAACGGCTCCTGGCACAGCAGTCCTGGCCGCAGTTGGAAAACACGGAAAAAATGGAACCCGATACCACGGTGTCAATGTCCACGTCGTCAAAAACGATGTTCGGCGATTTGCCTCCGAGTTCCAGCGACACGCGCTTTATGGTTTCTGAAGCCATCTTGAGAATTTCCTTGCCGGTTTCGGTTTCTCCGGTCAGCGAAACCTTGTTGACCAGGGGATGGCTGGCCAGCCTTTTGCCCACGGTTTTGCCCGGTCCGACGATGACGTTGACCACACCCTTGGGGACGCCGGCCTTAAGCGCAATTTTTCCAAGCTCAATGGCGGTCAAAGGCGTCCAACTGGCCGGTTTCAAGACCACGGTATTTCCACAGGCCAAAGCCGGCGCCAATTTCCAGGTGGCAATGACCATGGGGTAATTCCAAGGCGGAATCAGAGCGCAGACCCCCACCGGCTCTTTAAGGGTGAAAGACAGCCCTTTGTCCGCCACGGGAATAGTTTCCCCAAAAAATTTAGTCACTGCCCCGCCGTAATATTCGTAACAGGTGGCCGTTAAATCAACTTCGTCCATGGAATCGCGGATGGGTTTGCCGGTATTTTTCGTTTCCAACAAAGCCAGCTCTTCCTTGCGGTTTCTGATCTCTTCGGCCATGCGCCAAAGAATCCGGCCGCGTTCCCTGGGGGTCATTTTAGACCACGGGCCGCTTAAAGCCTCGTGGGCGTTGGTTACCGCCCGGTCAACGTCCGCTTCGCTTGCCGGTTCGAGCCTGGCGACAATCTCCTCGGTCGCCGGATTAATGACTTCGATTGTTTCGGTTTTTGTTTTGCTTGTTTTTGTCATGATAAAACCTCCGTTATTTAAAAATAATTGGACGTTATGCCGCCGTCTATCACCATGGCGGCTCCGTTTGTCCACGTGGACTCATCGGACGCGAGATAAACCGCGGCCCAGCCTATGTCTTCGGGTTTGCCGAAGCGGGCCATGGGGATGCGGTTTAGGCGCTTGGCTTTTTCCGTTGGTTCTTTGAAAAGCCATTCCATTAAGAGGGGGGTTTCGATCGGGCCGGGGCAGATGGCGTTAGAGCGGATGCCTTTTGGACCGAATTGCACGGCCAGGGATTTTGTCAAAGCGATAACCGCGCCCTTGCTGGCCGTATAAGCGTCCTGGGGAACCGAGCATCCCACTAAAGCCACGAAGGACGCCACATTGATGATCGAGCCGCCCCCGTTTTCAATGAGATTCGGGATGCCGTATTTGCAAACCAGGTAGATGCCTTTTAAATTGACGTCAATGGTTTTATCCCAATATTCAGGGTCCGTGTCCGTCACTGAATGATCTTTTTCAAGAAAGATTCCCGCGTTATTGTAAAGAACATCGAGTTTTTTGAATTTTTTCGTGCCGCTTTCGATCGCGGTTTTAACCTCGGAAGGTTTAGAAACGTCCGCTTTGATAAAAACATATTCGCCTTCCGGTTTTGTTTGCGGCTCTTTAATGTCCAGGGCGATAACCTTGGCCCCTTCCTTTAAAAACATGTCGCAGGCCACTTTGCCCATTCCCGAAGCGGCTCCGGTGATTACGCAGACCTTATTTTTAAGTCTCATCTAGCCTCCTTTTTTCGTCAAGTAGTTATAAAAATCAATAAGCCTGGGAAGCGTTTCTTTATCCCTCTTTCTTCCCGCTGATTTTTTGCTGCGGATGATGTCTGCCAGGTGAGCCACAGGATATTTACCGCCCAGGATATGGGATCTGCTTTTCGCCTCTTGGTAGGATTCGATTCCGTCCGGAGCAAAAATCAGGTCAAGGTCAAAAGGGCCTCCCCGGATTTGAATGAAATCCTTGCCCGCAATAATAGCCTTTTCAAGGGCAGTATCTGTTTCAAAATCAAGCTCTTTTAGCGCCGCAACAATCTTTTTGCCGTTCCCCCGGTCTTTTTGGGGAAACAGGTCAATGTCCTGGGTCGTGTCGGGAAATCCGTAGAGAATGGCTCCTGTTTTTCCAATAAAGAGATAATTAATCCCATGTTTTTTGAAAACACCGGCCAGCTTTTCCGCGTTCTTATGGGAAAAACTTTCAAGGGCCATAGCCCAGCCAGGAGGGGAGTTCACTGCGGCACCAGTTTCGGTAGTCCCTCATTGTATTGAAGATTCGATGGGGAGCGTCATCTAAAACCGGCTTGTAGGTTTTGATGAAAGCATCGTCAATTTTGCGGCTAAACGGCTTTTTAAGCGAGAGGTCAAACTCTATTTCTCTAAGCCGTTTTTCGCTGCCTTTTCCTATAAAATAGCGCATCATCAAGAGTTTATAGCTTTTTATATTCTTTCAAAATAGCGTTCGCGTTCCCAGCAGGTGACTGATTTTTCAAAGGCCGCCGATTCCAGCTTGGCGTAATGGAGGCAGTGCTTGACGACCTTTTCGCCGAAGGCCTCTTCATCGGCGCGGCTTTTTTCCAGGTTTTCCACGGCTTCATGGAGAGTCCCAGGCACGCCGGCGACGCGCTCGGCTTTATAGGCGTTGCCTTTGAATTCCGGCGGCGGCTCTAATTTGTTTTTGATTCCGTAAAGGCCCGCGGCGATGGTCGCGGCAAAAGCGAGGTATGGATTGGCGTCGGCACCGGGGATTCTGTTTTCCACCCGGTAACTTGGGCCATGGCCCACGATTCGGAAACCGCAGGTTCTGTTGTCGTGTCCCCAGGCGATTTTGGTCGGGGCGAACGTTGTTGATTGGTAGCGTTTATATGAATTGACGGTTGGCGCGAAAAAGAAAGACAGCTCCCCGGCTAAGGCCATTTGGCCGGCCAGCCAATGACGGAAAAGGTTTGACGGCTTATCACCTTGCCAGAACAAGGATTTGGCGCCGGCCATGTTCCACAAGGATGAATGAAGATGAAAACTTGATCCGGCCAGTTTCGTGTCGTATTTAGCCATAAAGGTCAGGGCTAGGCCTTTTGACATGGCGATTTCCTTGGCCCCATGCTTGTAAATCGTGTGGCGATCCGCCATTTCCAGGGCATCGGCATAGCGCAGGTTGATTTCGTGCTGGCCGGGCCCCCATTCGCCCTTGGAAAATTCTACCGGCACGCGGGCTTCTTCCATCATGTTTCTAATATCGCGGTTGACCACCTCCTCTTTTGTTCCTTGAAGGATGTGGTAGTCCTCAATATAGGATCCGAATGTAACCAAATTATGATAATTCTTATCCCGCGCCGAATCGTATGTTTCTTTGAAAAGATAAAACTCCAATTCCGAGCCCATTTTGGGGTAAAAACCGAGCTCTTTGGCGCGTTTAATCTGGCGTTTGAGTATTTGACGGGGGGAAATCTCGACCGGTTTTCCGTTTTCGTCTTCAACATTACAGATGATCAGGGCAGTTTTTTCCAGCCAGGGCAAAAGGCGAAAAGTGGCCGTATCCGGCGTCATATGCAAATCCCGGTAACCTTTATCCCAACTGGCGAAATCAAAACCCGGCAAAGTCTCCATCTCCATGTCGGTTGTCAGTAAATAATTGCAGGCATGAATGCCGTGATTTATAGCGGTATCGAGAAAATAAGGGGCTGACACCCTTTTGCCTAACCAGCGCCCCTGTATGTCAGGGAAAACCATAATGACTGTATCAATATCACCTTTACGGATCAGGCTGATCAGGCTGTCTGTGGCTAAACGCGGCCTGACTCTTGCCGGCTCGGAATTGAGGCGGCCATTACCGCTTGCGGCTCTTTCCAGAAGTTGTTTTTTACGGACTTTCATTCAGTTTAATCTTAGGAAATTTACGCCTTCCAATCGTTGTCATCGTAATTTCCAGAAAGGATGGTATTGCGGAATCAGCCGGACGGGTTGGGGCAGGCGTTGCCATGCCGAGTCAAGAAAATTTTTCAATTGTTCCGGTTTAGGGGGTTTTTGACCATTCGCCTGGGTAGCCGGCTGAAGGACGACAAAACGGATGCCGGGAAAAACCTTGAGAAGATCGCATGCCGCTAGAAATTCTTCTTCGTTGCTTGCTTCGGTCAGGACGATTTTTATGTAGGTTTTAGCCGGCGCCACGGCTAAAAATTGCCGGTGGCGCTCCAGCACGCCGGCACCCTCTGGGTGCCCGGCTGGCACCCGAAGCTTTGCGGAGGGTGGCAGGAGGGGTGCGGAAGAATTGAATTTCCAATTTATATCCAATGACGAAGGCAGTTTGATGTCCATGGAAATCACGTCAATCAACGGCTCCAGGGCTTTGCAGGCTCCTGCCAAAGTGCCGTTTGTTTCTAAAAGAATTTTGAAGTTGTTTTTTTTAAGCAAAGGGACTAGTTCTTTCAGGAATCCGATGTGAAGGAGCGGTTCGCCGCCGGTCAGACTGACCCAATTCGTTTGCCGCAAAGAGGCAATTTTACTTATTTTCTCAAGCGCTTCTTGAGCGGACATGGCTGTTCCTGAGCCGGGTTCAAGGGCGGCGGGTTCGTCGCACCAGAGACAGCGCAGGTTGCAGCCGCAAAAACGCACGAATATCATGGGCGTGCCGAGCAGAAGGCCTTCACCTTGCAGTGAATGAAAGATTTCTTGAATTTTAGCGGTTGTCTTTATGGCGTGCGCTGTTTCCATTGGGAAAGTTGACGTTGTAAACTTAACTTTCTTTTTTTGTTTTTGCCTCTTCGATCAAAGCTAATAAATGTGCCTTCCAAGCCTTGAACTCTTGACTGTTTTGATCAATGGGCTGTTCCCAGGAAACGCGCTTGAGCATCTCAATGGTCAGATTGTAAACGCGGCGGGCGTAGGCGTTGGAGGCGGTAGGGTTGCGGGCTTTAAGGTTGAGGCCTGGAGAGTAGAGCAGGATGTATTTTTTGGGGATAACAAGTATATAGGATTGCTTTTCCCCCATCTTAAGCACGGGGATATTGCCAATCATTGTTTCTTTAATGGAATTTATGGGAAGCCGTTTTCCTTCGTGTAGGTTGTTTTTAAAAGCGTTGGGATCATCGCAAAATTCAAAAGCAAGCAGATCTTCCGTGCCGCCTTTATCGAACTCTTGGGACAAGTTGGCCACTATCGCAAAAAAGAAATAATCCATAAATTCTGTGCCTTCGCCTTTAATTGACATCGGCACTTCCTTTAGGAAGTCAAGGCGGAGGCCTTCGCCCGGCCCCATTGTTTCTATAAAGTAACCACCACGCACAAAATCTCCATAAGAGGCGTATTTATCATTCCTATGCAGGTAGGCTTGGGGGTAACGCTGGATGGCAAGAACAATAAATGATGATATTTTCTGGGGCCTTTCTTCAGGCGTGCGGTAGGTTGAAAAACCCCATGGCTGGTCGGTGTCAGCATCATAGTTGTTATAGCCGAGGGCTTTAAAATATGCTTTTCTGATTTCCTGGTATTTGCTGTTATCGCTGTCTCGTAACTCCCCCATCCTGGTATTGACCTCAGGATCAACCTCGATGACGCCAAAATGAAGATGCGAGCCGATCTGCTGGCCGCGGCTGTTTGCGTTGCTGGTGATGGCTCCGGTATTGCCTACCGTGCCGATGGGGGTTCCGGGGGAGACGCTTTGGCCTTCAGCGACCAGGATGCCGTCTCCTTCGTGGTCAGCGCCCTGGATATGGCTTCTGTCAACGCGGAGGGCGCGGTCATTGCGAAAGTCAACGTCTTTGGCGCCAAGATGCTGATAGATGAGCAAGCGGGTGGAAGGCTTTTGTGGATTATCGGAATCAACGGGATGAAGAACGACGAGGTTGCCGAAACCGCGTTTGTTATTGGCATCTTGTTGGGATTCAAGGTAATCGCCATTATCATCAATTCTTCTGATTGAACTGTAATACCCCGCATAAACCACCTGAGCCTCAACATTAGTGGCAATGACTGTGCCGCGTTCAGCTTGGATGTCAAGCCCCATATGATCTCTGTTACCCCTTGGCTCAAGAAAACCAGCCGTGGTTGTGGGAGTTGGATAGGACTCATTGGCAGGGGTATAAAGGCTGAAGGGCGCCAGGCTGCCGTTTTGAACCGCTGCGGATATT